>JBEKJN010000201.1:0-5289 GCA_050011235.1 Verrucomicrobiota bacterium
AAAAAGTCCTGGATCAGCAGCGTGTTCATCCGCTCCAGGCTGGCCCCCTGCGGATTCCTTTTGACCAGCTTGCGCGTGCTCTTGCGCAGCTTGGTGCCATTGATCTTGCCGGCCAGGCACACTGACTGCCCGTCCGCGGCGATGCCGTTGAACTCCTCGGCCAGGATGGCGGCCAGCCGGTCCGGGTTGGCTCCATCATCCAGCAACGCTTTGAGAGCGTCCCGGCCCTGGGGCGAAAATCTCTCCAGCAGGAACTGGCAGAAGGGGTGGCCGCCAGCCTGCAGCTTTTGGGCCAGCGCCACGGGGTGAATCATGTCCTGCGCCGCGAAGATGCCTGCGGCGCCATTTGGGTTGGGATGTTTTGCACTCATAAATTCTTTGTGTGGCTGTTTTTGGGGAGATTCCGCAGACCGTTCCGCAACTGGACTCCGAGGCGGCCGGCTGGCGTCCTGCGAGGGAGAGGAGTGGCGGGCGCGGTGGGGGCAGCAATCTCACTCCCTCCACTTTGATGTTCCGCCCCGTTCCGCCCTTTGCCGCCCTGTTCCGCCCCGTTCCACCGGCCATGCACCCAAAACCCGTGGTTTCGGCACGGAAAGGGCAGGAAAGGAAACTTTTCGGTTCCGCAGATCTTCCACAGGACACGGTTGCGCCCCCTTCCGCCCCGTTTCAGGCTGTCAAACGCCGCCGATCCAGACGGATCGCCTGTCAGGGGCGCGCCCGCGCCGGGGGCGTCCGGGGGCGCAGCGGGCCTTGGGAAGCACGCCGTCATGCCACGCTCCTTTGCTCGATTTTTTCGAGGAGGCGCGCCCTGGGCGCCGCAGTTCCGCGGCCGCAGAATGCCCAGGCCGAAGTCAATGTGACAATATTCCTTCGCCTCCGTTGCCGATTCCGCGTTGAAGAAGCGGGCCGGCGCAACAGGAGGCATCAGTCCCATCCTGGCGGCGACGTGGGCGGCGGAAACACCTGAAAGACGCGCGTAATGAACGCAAACATACAATGCCGCCCGCCGTGACAGGCCGGGGACATTGGGGGCGCCGGGGGCAACGGGGACGCCGGACCGGCTTAAAACCAAGACCGGTCCGAGTACGTTGGTCACCAGCAATCCCCGCCCCCGGTCAGGTTCTCCAACTCCGACGACAAAGGGAACGCCAACTGCATTCTGGTCCGTGAGGTGGCAATCGGAATTCATGCGTCCCTCCTGCTTCCGCTTTTCTCCAGGTGGAATGCCGGCGTCAAATTCACAGGTTGCCGAGGCGGGCGGGCGACCAGCAACGCCTCCAGGTCCGGCAAGTAGTACCGCTTGATAATTCTGCCGCCTTTGCTGAGTTGGAGTTCGTCGTACCTTATCTTGTATGGGAAGTAATCTTGTTGCACCCGCACGCTATCCAGGACAACCCACATCGGTATGCCCCGGCGCTCCACAGAGTCGGAACTGAGGTCGCAATACTTGCCCGCGATCCCCCCACGCTGCCAATTCGACAGCTCTTCTTCCGCTACATGGATCTCACATGCTAAATTGCCGGCGCGGGGAGGGCCTTCGTTCAGAAAGGGGACGCGACTCGCACCCTCGCGCGTTGGGGGATGGTTCCTCAGTGCCTCCACATCAGGCCGATAATACCTGCGCGCCAACTCTCCCTCATCATCGAGTTGAAGGTACTTCCGTCGGATGCGGTGAGGAACATAATCGTCCTGCCAGTCCAGGACTCTCCGCTGGACAGCCGAACGGGACAAATCCCACATCTGGGAGGCAGTCCGGGCTTTAATCCACCTCAGCAGCATAAAACCTTCCCGCTCATTCTGTAAGAGCGTGTTTGAAAACCCATTAATTTCTGGCCAAGCGAGCCAGCATCAATCGGATCATGGCCAGATAGACCATGACTTCGCCGGTTTGGGCTTGGCGTTCGTAGTCCCGATTCAATCGGCGGTAGCGCCCCAGCCAGCCGAAGGTGCGCTCCACGACCCAGCGCCGCGGCAACACTCGAAACGTGTGCCAGTCCGATCTCTTGACAATCTCCACCGTGCAACGCCAGACTTGACGCGCCCAATCCAGCAACGCTCCCGCGTAGCCGCCATCGGCCCAGATGTGTTTGACTCGTGGTCGCGTCGGCTGGCCAAAGAACCTGGCCAGCAATTGTCTGGCTCCGTCCCGGTCTTGAATGTCGGCGGGCAGCACCAGCGCCAGCAAGACCAGCCCCATCGTGTCCACCAGCAGGTGGCGTTTGCGCCCAGCCACCGTCCGCAGATGCTCTCTCAAATGCCCGTGGATCGACGCCCACAGTCCCGTGCGTTTCCACTGGCGGAAGTAGTGATAGACCGTGCCCCAAGGCGCGAAGTGCTCCGGCAGATTGCGCCACTGGCAGGCAGTCTTGCTCAGGTAGAAGATCGCGTTGAGCAGTTCCCGGTAGCTGTGCTCTCGGGGTCGCCCGGTCTTGCACGGCTTGGGAAAACAGTAGTGGATGAGTTGCCATTCGGCGTCGGTCAGATCAGAAGTGTATCGCATCCGCAGGGTACTGCGGGAATATGTTTACATTGTACATACAAAAATGCGGTTTTGTTGGGGTTCTCTCAGTTTTCAAACACGCTCTAAGCCGCATTCCAGCCGTCTCCGGGCATAGCAGTCCGAAGACGGATGTTGTAGTGGGACATTTTGCAGTTGCTTCTTTTCATATAATATCATGAATCGTTTTGAACAGTGGTCATATTATATGCCCGATTCCGAACGCATTTTAGACAATCGTGCTTCTGCCATCCGGCAACAGGCTGAACTTTATTCAATGCCGATGATCCTGACCGTCGCTGTCGTGGAAACTCAGAGCCGCTCCCGCGCAGGGCGACCCGTTGTCAGGCCAAAGCCTGGCCGAACTGGGTACTCCGTCCGGCGGTGGCCAGGAGGGCCAGTTTGCGCCGCAGTGTTTTGGCATCGGGTGCGCGGTCCAACCCGGCACACGGCATAAGTCCCAGGGCAATTATTCCTTGAGGCTCCCGGCGCGAACCAATGCGCTCATTGCTCCGACGGTTTCTCCAATCGGGACCAGCGGGTACACCAGGTACTGGTGGCAGAACTCAATCCACGCCCAGTCTCTGCGCCCAGTCTCCGATAGGCGTGAGGCAAGGAAGCAGGATCATCGGCAAGACCAGTGGCCAGGATCATGCCCCAGCAGGTGTACCACCCCCGACGAACAGGCAAAACACTGGCATCACTTGCACCACTACATGGGGTTGTATTACTGACGAATCGCTGAATTATAAGTATTAACAAAGATATTTGCGATTCCGCCGGTTGACAAAATGAAACGCTATATAATTTCGGCGTGAGTGACGATACAGAATTACAGATCGAGGGAGGCGTTGAGTGGGGTAGATAGCTTGACCTTGTCGGGAGAGGTCGCGCTACCGGCCACACTGGGCGAAAGGAAGGCCCAAATGGTAAACCTGCCAGAGCACAACAGCGCAACGGGGCTTTGGTGCAGAGTTCGATGAAACAAGGTTGACAGATTCCGACGGTATGTTGAAAAGAGCCTAATATAAGATATGAACGATGCGGTTGTTGATCTGGACGCAGGGGGCATGGAGCTTAACTTATGGTTAAGTCGGACCGGGATAGAACGCAAAGTCGGCTATCACTGGGTAGAATTGGGAATGATATCCGCGAGTAACATCATGGGCCGCCTCTACCTCACGCGACAACAAATTAACCAGTTCTGGAGCCGCGTTAGTACCGGGGAATTCGCCAAGGCACCTGTTGAAAAAGGGCGAAAGCGCCATACGTGTGACGGTGTTATTGAGGCAGACGCAGGAGGAATGGAACTTGACCTGTGGCTGAATAAAATTGGGAGACATCACAGCACCGGCTATCGATGGGCTGAGTTAGGCATGATCTCAACGACTAATGTTATGGGCCGGCTTTATGTGACTCGTCAGGCGATCAACCAATTTTGGACCCGAGCCGATGATGGGGAATTTGCCAAGCTCCCAGCGGGGGTTTGCAAGCCCGGACCAAAGAATTAGTATGTCTCCTTTACATTTTAGGCTCTTAATTTGGAATGTACTGGAAACGCCAGGCGACAGTCTATTAGCCGGGATCGACGTCTTATCCCAGATGATCGGCACGCATCGTGAATCGTTTGGGATCTGCTTGAGAGCAGGTACCGCGAATATTCCAGAGAACCGCCGCTTGCTGGATTCCGCGCTGACTTGCTTCCGGTGGGCGCGCGAAATGGAGCGATCCGGCTATCATCAACGCCACTGAGGGACAAATGTCGCTTCGCCATGATCCGGAAAATCATCTTGGCCAATTCAATCATCGCCGCTTCGCTGGCTGCGGCGCTTTTGGTATATCCAGCTTTGCGCTCAATCCTGAACATCCAAGATACGGCATTGAAAAGGCCAGGAATCCCCAGATCGGCCCCGCTTGTTGCCAAACTCAGCCGGTGCCTTCCAACATGGCCATGAATGGTCAACAGGGCGTTCCCTCCAGCCGGTTGCTCCTTCGATGAGTTGATGTGGCATTTTGCCAAAACCTGGGGAATTGGCCCGGTTCCGCTTGAAGGGGAATGGCCTGTTTTGTCGTTGACCCCGAATCCCCGCCAGCATTACCAATTACCCATGACAAATCTCAAAGATTTAACGACAGGCCAACTCCACCGCATCATTGCGATCAAACAGCAGATCGAGACGCTGCAAGGCGAAATCGATTCCATTGCTGGTGGTGAAGTTCCGACGCCGCGCACCTTGGAAGCCCCCACTCCCGCCAAGCGCAGATACCACATGTCCGCCGCCCACAGACGCAAACTGGTGAAGGCGCTGGCGAGGGCACGGAAGATACGCCGGGCCAAGGCGAAAGGCAACGAGGCCGGGCCGAAAGTCACCAAAAAGCGTGATCGACGCAGCAGCCCGGCCGTTAGGGCCAAGCTGGCAGCAGCTGCCCGGGCCAGATGGGCCAAGGCCAGGGCGGCCGGGAAGACAACACTGTAAACGTTCGGGCAATCAGGAATGAGCTACGTCATCGTCGATGTTGAATCGGATGGCCGATTCCAGCGGAGTTTTCGATGGTGTGCTTCGGCGCTGTGATTTTCGACGATCTGCTCGACAAGACCTTTTACGGCAGGACACGTCCGATCTCCGAGCGGTTCGGGCCGGAGGCTTTGGCTGTGAGCGGATTCTCCCGCGAGCAGCACCTGGGCTTCGAAGAACCGAAAACGGTGATGGAGACCTTTGCGGCGTGGCTGGAGAAGCACGCCGAAGGCCGCCCCGTTTTTGTCTCGGACAACCCCGCCTATGACTGGCAGT
>JBEKJN010000202.1:0-5289 GCA_050011235.1 Verrucomicrobiota bacterium
CATCCCGCGCATTGAGGAAACCCAAACCGCACCATGGGAGATGAGCGACCCGTGTGGCGAGGATTCCCACTCACCCGTGCCCGGGCTCGTGCACCGGTATCCCGACCGCGTGCTGTTTCTCGTCACCGACCGCTGCGCCGCGTATTGCCGTTACTGCACGCGCTCGCGGCTCGTCAGCAACGCCAGCGGCTACGATTTCCATCCCGAATTCGACCGGCAAATCGCCTACATCGCCCAACACCCGGAAATCCGCGACGTGTTGTTGAGCGGCGGCGACCCGTTGTTGCTGAGCGATGAAAAATTGGAAAATCTTTTGGGCCGCTTGCGCGCCATCCCGCACGTGGAATTTTTGCGCATCGGTTCGCGCATCCCGACCTTCCTGCCGCAACGCATTACCCCTGAACTGTGCGCGATGCTGAAGAAATTTCATCCGCTGTTCATGAGCATTCACTCGAACCATCCGCGCGAACTGACCACGGAAGTCCGCGACGCGCTGGGTCGCCTCGCCGATGCCGGCATCCCGCTCGGCAACCAGTCCGTCCTCCTCAAACACGTCAACGACGATGCCGAGGTGATGAAGGCGCACGTGCAAAAACTGCTCATGTGCCGCGTGAAGCCGTATTACCTTTACCAGTGCGATTTGATTTCCGGCTCGGCGCACCTGCGCGCCAGCGTCCGCAAGGGCATTGAAATCATGACCCAACTGCGCGGCCACACGACCGGTTATGCCGTGCCGCAATACGTCATAGATGCGCCCGGCGGCGGCGGCAAGGTGCCCATCAATCCGGACTACGTTTTGAGCCACAACGCCGACCGCGTCCTGCTCCGCAACTACGAAGGCAAAATCTTCGAATATCCCGAAGCCCCCGACGGCACACCGTTGTCCAGTCCGCCAAAGGAAATTGAGGAGCCACAGTTGGTTTAATCCTGCATAATTTCCCAAATGGGTTCGCTGGAAAATTGCCACGAAAAGCTACGTGAAGTCCTCGGCAATAATATTGAACCCATTGAAGTTTTGCGAAACGTGGATGAACACCGTCGTTTCTGGCGACCTGAAAAAGTTAAAACGGTTTTGCTTGCAGAGTCTCACGTTTTTACTAGCAGAGAAGAAGCTGCGCTGCTAATTCGACTTCCAGCATATGTTTCAACGTCTGCGCCAAAATCGTTTGTGCGTTTGGTTTATTGCCTTGGATATGGTGAAAACGATCTTTTGCCAAAACCAATCAACAATCCAAGAAATAGCGGCACGCCGCAATTTTGGCAGGTATTCCATAGCTGCATAAACCGAGTCTCCTGTAACGAAGATTTTACTCCTGTCCAGAAGACGCGCACGCCTGATTTGAGTCGAAGGATTCGAAATAAGCTCCAACTCCTTGATGGATTGAAGCAAAGCGGAATATGGCTAATTGATGGTTCTCTGGTAGCTCTTTATTTGCCCGGACGAAACAAGCCGCCACCAGAAGTTTTGGCGCTGGCATTGCAGACAAGTTGGGATTTTTGTGTCGGCGAACAAATTGTTGAGGCAAGACCAGAACAAGTAATTTGCATTGGGAGCGGGGTCTGGCGGAGTTTGGGCTCGCGCCTCAAAGATGTTTGTTTGCACCCAACAACAGTAAAACAACCAAACTCTAGAATGAGTGCCCAAGAAAGATTTCGAACATTCAAAACCTATTTCGAGATTTGCAGTGGAGCATGATGATAAACCTTTTATGCCCCGCGAAACTGCCAAAGCCAAAACCGCGCGCCTGAAAAAAATCATCGTCGCGTTAGACCGGACTTATCCTGAGGCGCACTGCGAGCTAGATCACGCCGACCCGCTCCAATTGCTCATCGCCACGATTCTGTCGGCGCAATGCACGGACAAGCGCGTCAATATCGTTACCAAGGAATTGTTCAAAAAATACCGCTCGGCGGCGGATTACGCGAACGCGCCGCTCGCGGAACTGGAACAGGCCATCAGGACGACGGGCTTTTTTCGGAACAAGGCGAAGAACATTCAGTCCTGCTGCCGCAAACTCGTCGAATTTCACAACGGCCAGGTGCCCCGCACGATGGAGGAATTGACGCAACTCGACGGCGTCGGACGCAAAACCGCGAACGTCGTTTTGGGCAATGCGTTCGGCATCAATGTCGGCGTCGTCGTGGACACCCACGTCGCACGGCTGTCGCAGCGGCTGGGTCTGACCCGGCACAAATCGCCGGAGAAGATTGAATCGGAATTGATGGCGCTCGTGCCGCAGAATCAATGGGCACTGTTCAGTCACTGGCTCATCTGGCATGGTCGCCGCCGGTGCGCCGCGCGCAAACCGGATTGCCCAAACTGCGAGATTCAAAAAATTTGCCCGCAAGTCGGGGTGAAAATTGCAGGGAAAACATCGAACATTGAACACTGAACATCGAACATCGAATTTACCTGGCGAGCGCGGGACCGCATTCGGCGTTCAGCGTTCGATGTTGGATGTTCGATGTTCCTCAATTCCGCAGACCTGGCTTCTGCTCAACTCGGATGCTTGCCCTCCCGCGTTCAACATGGCGCTGGACGAGGCGCTGCTGGAAGCGATGTCGCGCCTGGGCCGGCCGGTGCTGCGGTTTTATGGCTGGACGGAGCCGGTGGCCACGTTCGGTTATTTTCAAAAATATGCGGACGTTGAACGGGTAACGTCGTTGCGACCGCTTATCCGCCGGCCCACCGGCGGCGGCATCGTGCCGCACGCCGCCGACTGGACCTACAGCCTCGCGTTTCCACCGGGTCACGAATGGCATTCGCTGAGGGCCGAAGAAAGTTACCGGCGCGTTCACGAGTGGATTCGAACCGCGTTCGCAAAATTGAAGGTCACCACCGCACTCGCACCAACTCCGCACTCCGCACTCCTTGCCGCGCCGAAGTTATGCGAAGGCGGGCGAACTCCGCACTCCGAAATGGGCCAATGCTTTGCCGGCTACGAAAAATTCGATGTGCTCTGGAATGGAAAAAAAATCGCCGGTGCGGCGCAGCGGCGCAACAAATTGGGTTTGCTGATTCAAGGTTCAGTCCAGCCACAGCCGATTTCCCTGGCCCGGGCGGATTGGCAAAAGGCGATGTGTGAGGTGGGGCGCCGGGTATGGGGGGTTGAATGGTTGGATTTTGAACCGGACGACACGCTGCGAAAACGGACGGAATATCTGGTCCGGCATAAATATTCACAAATGGAATTCATAAGAAAACGGTGAATACGCAGGTATGGACGCCGCTAGCCACCAACCTGGCCGCCACCGGCGCCAATTTCACGTTCAGCACGAATGTGCCGGACGGCACGAAATTCTTCCGTATTTACCGCGCGCCGTGAGTGCGGTTTCAGGGGAACCAGACCAGTTCCGGGTTGTTGGTGATTCCCTTGCCGGTGGTGAAATTCCAATACTCCGTGTTCCGAAAGCGGGCGACATGGCCGTCGAGAAAAACAAACTGCGCGCCGCGGCTGTGCAAGTTCGTGTGAACAAAATTTGCTTCACCGACGGCGGGTAGATTCTTGCTATCGAACAAATACACGACGCATGACGGATTTCGGACTGAGGCAAGCCTCATGGGAAAATCGTCTGCGCCGGAGCCATCAATAAGTTCGTTCAAGCAATAGTGAAACAAATTGTTTGTTTTGCTGCTGGCATTACAACGGCGGGGATTGGAAGGGCATATCCAAAGCGAATTCCCTAGATCAACAGAAGGGTTCGTGCGCCACGGCATTTCAGCGTATCGCGACAAGTTCATTTGCGCCGGTAGCTGGATGTACCATGCTTGATATGTCGGATTCGCAAGATCCGTTTCCAGCGGGGTGGGCTTGCCCTCCGGTGGCAGGAAATCGTCGTGATCCGCCGCGAAGAGATGCAATGCTGTGCCCCACTGCCGGAGATTGTTCCGGCACTCGGCGGCTTGTGCGGTAGCTTTGGCGCGGTGGAGCGCGGATAGCAACAGCGCGGCCAGGATGGGCGATCACCGCAATCACCACCAGTAGTTCCAACAAGGTAAGTCCACGTGCCGCTTTCATTCAGCCCACCGATTCTGAAACCCGGACGAGTTAACACCCCGGCCGGGCGATTGACAAAGTTTTTCTTAATCAGACAAAAAGTTGTTTTGGAGTGGCCCTGCCTCTGGCTTGTATGTTTTGCGGGTTCTATGGGTGAGGCACCCGCGCTACTTTTGCTCGCCGGAACGCCTGCGTTTTGATATTTTTCCACATGGTTCGGCTGGTTTTATTCGACGTTGACGGCACGCTCGTTCATACGGGGCGCGCCGGAACACAGGCGTTTGCCAAAACCTTTGCCACCGGGTTCAACGCGCCCAACGGCGTCGAAAAAATCAATTTCCCCGGCCGCACCGACGTGAATCTCGTCCGCGAATTTTTCGGCCTCCACGGCATTCCGGCGACGCCGGAAAATTTCGAGCGGTTCTTCGAGCGTTATGTTTTCTGGCTCGACCAGATCATCGCGCAAAGCCACGGCGGCCCCTGCGAGGGCGTGCCGGAATTTCTCGACGGTCTGCGGGCGCTGCCCCGGCCGCCGTTGCTTGGGCTGCTCACCGGCAACATCCGCCTCTGCGCGGAAATCAAGCTGCGCCGTTTTAATCTTTGGAACGTCTTTGAAATCGGCGCCTTTGCCGACGACAGCGAGGACCGCAATCAAATCGCCGTTGCCGCGCTCAAACGTGGCCGCCGCGTCCTCGGAAAGGATTTGCAACCGGACGAAATCCTCGTGGTCGGCGATACGCCACATGACATCCGCTGCGGAAAATTCATCGGCGCAAAAGTTCTGGCCGTGGGCACCGGCGGCGCGACACTGGAAGAATTAAAACGACATCAGCCGGATTGGGTGGTCGAAGATTTGACGCAAATCAACGCGCGGGAAGTTTGTAGCGGCACTCTGTGAGCGCCGGAGGTGGCGGCGGTCATAGACCGCCGCTACAATTCAATGTCCGTGGCAATGTCCGCCGCAGCAACCGCCACCGCCGCCGTTTCCCGCAGGCGCACCGCTGCCGCCGGCATTGGCCGGGGCGAAGACGGAAAATTTCTTGGCCAGTTTCGCCGAGCCACAATGCGGACACTTGGTTCCCTTCCAATCAGCCGAACGGACGAGGATTTCGCTGTCGCGTTCGCACTTTTCGCAATGAAATTCGTAAATCGGCATGACGTAAGAATAATCAACGCGATGAGAATCTCAAGGCGCGAGTTTTTCACGATGCGGCAGATGGTCGCGGTTCCAGCGGACCAAAGCCGCGGCGCTGGTGTCTTCAAAAAGAAATTTCAGCGTCGGCGATTCAAC
>JBEKJN010000203.1:0-5288 GCA_050011235.1 Verrucomicrobiota bacterium
ATCTGCCGTGCCGCCGCGAGCAGGTGTGGCGCGCGAAATCCCATTTTGCACGTACGCAATTCAGTTTCGGTGACGGCGGCGATGCGTTGTGGCGTGGGAAAAGAATTGTAGCGGCGGTCTGTGACCGCCGAAGATCCGTCATTCGCCAAAAACTGCGGCGGTCGCAGACCGCCGCTACAGTTGTGGACCGGTTCACCGTATCGTTCGCAAAGCAACGCGACGATTTGCCGGATTTGGACGATTTGTTTGGTCGAGGACAAAATGAATGACGCGAGGCATTCCCACGGTTCCTGGCGCAGCACACGCAGTCCCCGGCACGCGACGACGGCGTTCCGCATCGGCTCGTCATCGGGAAAAGATTTGAGAATTGTTTCCAATTCAATTTCAGCTTGGAGAAAATTGCACAGCCAGTTCCAATTTTTCACCGGCCGGGCGGTTTCGGCGTGGATACCGTAACGGGTTTGAGTTAGCCGCACCCAGTGGTGGCCAATGACGCCGGTCAAGTAACCGTTTTGCTGGCGCCAGCGGAAAACCTGACCGGAATCGAGCGTCGCGGCCAGATCATAATCTCGAACACGGAGCAGGATTTCCGACGCGGCCATGTCAACGCAGGTTGTAGCAAGCCCAAAGGTGCAGGCGGCGGAAGACGCGGTCGCCGAATTTGATTTCGTGTTCGCCCAGATCGGTGACGGTTTCAAACTCGCCGGCGATTCTTTCCGGCAATTGCATCGGCGGCGGCACGGCGGCGTAATTCACGGGCTGATGCTCCAGCCATTTCCAGAGCCAGTCTTTTTCGAGTGGGTAGGGGTCGAGTTCGCTGATGAAGATGGCATTCTGGCCTTTACGATTGGCGCGGTAGTTGTAATCCGGCCAGAAATAAAACTGGTTCGCCGGCTCGTCGGTATCCACGCAATAGACCAGCGGTTTGGTTTTGAGCGCCGCGTGCGCCTCGGGCAGGTAAAATGAAAACAGCCCGGTCATGCCGTAATGGTCGGCGATGATGAACGCAGGTTTGCCTTCGGCTGCCAATTTTTCGCGCTCCGTTTCAACGAGTGCGGCAGTCGGTTTCCACGCGCGCACGCGGCGCAGCGGGTCTTTTTCACCGGGCAAAAGCTCGCCGGTGATTTTGCCGATGAGATTGCTTTGATACATTATCGCGACGATGAAAAAGCCCAGCGCCAGGCCGACGGCCAGGAACGGTTTGGCAAACCGTGGACGTTCATTCCAATAGGTGATCATCAGACAGAACATCGGCAGCACGGCGACCACGGGCCAGTTCGGCAGAATACGCGAATGAAACGAATAAAGCCAATAGCCAAGGAAAAGCGGCGCGCCCATGCAGAAAAAGTAAAGCCACAAAGGGCGTTCACGCCGTCGTTTCCAAAAGCCAATCATCGCCCAGAGCGCGCCGACGAAGAAAACCGGGTTTAACAGCCCGCCTTGCGTGAACAGAAAATCCCAGAAATAACGCAACGTTGGATGCCATTGCGAGTGAAGCCCTGCATTTCCGGCCACTTCATCGAGAGTGCTCCAACTGTGCTGCGCGTTCCAGATGACCACCGGCAATGTGCAGATGGCGAAAACCAGCAATGCCAGCCAAGGGCCGGGCCGCCGCAGATGCGCTCGCGCCGGTTGCCAGAGCGCAAAGAAAACCGCCCAGCACACAATCTGGCAGGCCGCGGTGTATTTGCAGAGAAAGCCCAGCCCCATCGCCAGACCAACGACGAGCCAGTCGCGCGTCTTGCCATCCGGTTGCGCCGCGCGCCAGCCGGCGATCACCGCCCACATCCAGCACAGCACCAATGGCGGATCAATGGTCATCAAAATTGTCCCGATGCCGAGCAGCGGTGTGGCGGTGACGATGAGCAACAGCCAGAACGCCGGTCTTGCGCCGGTTTCCCGCGCGATGAAACGCAACACCATCACGCTTAAAATGGCGGCGAACAACGGCGGGAAAAACCGGACACCGAACGCCGTGTCACCAAAAAGCGATGTGCTGACAAATTGAATGACGGCGATTCCCAGCGGTTTGCTGATATATGACAGCGCCAGGTGCTTCGACCACAGCCATTGATAGGCTTCATCCTTTTCCAGATCAATTGTGCCGCTGGCGATGTACAGCCAGCGTCCGATCAACATTACAAAAATCAGGATGTAGCCGAGGCGGAGCCATTCAATTTCGGAGTTCGGCTCCCGACTTCCGGTCTCTGACTTCTGAGTTCTAGCTTCCGGATTCAGCAGCGACGGTAGTTGCGCGTGCCAGAGCGGAAACCATTTTTTTCCAAGCCGCTGCCACGCGGTTTCAAACGCAATCGCCAGCACCGCCGCGTAGCCTCCGCCCAGAATTGCGCCGGTCAGGACGTCGCTGGGATAATGGACGCCGTTATAAACGCGCGAAAATGACACGGCCAGCGCCATCGGCAGCATGAACCACACGCTGCGCCGATAATAAATGAAAAAAATCATCGTGGCGGCGAACCAGTTTGAAGCGTGAGAGGACGGCATGCTGGTGCGGCTGCCTTGGTTGGATGACATTTCCAGCCCGTTGTCGCCGGCTGCAGGAGCAATGTAACCTTGGCCGACGCTGCCGAACAACCGCGCCTCCGGCAGCGTGGCAAACGGACGCTGGCGGGCGACCGCGTGCTTGACGGTGTTGATGACGAAGTTGTCGCCCAGCGGCAGAATGACCGCCAGCATCACGACACACAGCCGCATCCGCACGCCGCCTTTCCAAAGCAGACCCGCGCCGAGAAGGAACAAGAGCGGAAAGAAAAAAACGTTGTTGCTCAAAATCGGCATCAGCCAGTCGAAGAACGGATTGCTCAACGTCCGGTTGACGAAATAAAACAAGCTTGTATCGAGCGTTTGCAGCCAGTGCATCGCCGCCAGTGTAGCGGGAAATGGGAAGTTGAAAACTGAATTGCGCGGCTCAATAAACGATGATGGAGCGCACCGGATAGCCGTTTAATTTTTCACGTCCATTCAAAAATTTCAGTTCGATGAGAAAACCGATTTCCAGGATTTGCGCCCCGAGTTTTTTCACCAGGGCGGCGGCGGCGGCGGAAGTGCCGCCGGTCGCCAGCAGGTCGTCAATCAACACCACGCGCGCCCCTGGCTTGAGCGCGTCCACGTGCATGGCCACGGTCGCCGAGCCATATTCGAGCGCGTAATCCTGTTCGATGGTTTTAAAGGGCAACTTGCCCTTTTTGCGCACGGGCACGAACCCGGCGTGCAATTTCGTGGCGGTGGCGGCGGCAAAAATGAAGCCGCGCGCGTCAATGCCCACCACCGCGTCCACCGAACCGGGCTGGAATTTCTCCGTGAGCAAATCAATCGCGCCGGCGAACAATCGCGCGTCGGCGAGCACGGGCGTGATGTCCTTGAATTGAATGCCCGGCTGGGGAAAATCCGGGACGTTGCGGATGGCCTGTTCGATTTCCCTGGGCGTGGCGCTGGGGTGAGGCATGGCTTCAGTTGTTTTTGGTTTTGGCGTTTTCAAGTTTTTCGATCATTTTGCGAAGTTTCCGCAATGCGAGATTCTGAATTTGGCGGACGCGCTCGCGCGTGACGCCGAATTTTTTGCCGACTTCCTCCAGGGTCTTTTCCATGCCGCCGTCAAGACCAAAACGATAGCGCAGAATCGTCGCTTCCCGGTCGTCGAGATGCTTGATCATGTCCTGCAGCATGACGACGACGGTCTTGTCTTCGAGGTCTTCGTAGGGCGTTGCGGCATTTTCGTCTTCGACCACTTCGGAGAAATTGTTCGACTCGTCGTCACCGATGGGCGCATCGAGCGACGCGGGCCGGATGGCCGCCATCCGCATCTGCCGCACGCGCGTGGGGGTCATGTCGAGTTCGCCGGCCAGTTCCTCGTCCGTCGGTTCGCGCCCGAGTTCCTCCTGCAATTTCATCGCCACCCGACGCATCTTGGAAATTTTGTCCACCAGATGCACCGGCAGGCGGATGGTTTTGGACTGGTTGGCCAGCGCGCGTTTGATGGACTGCTTGATCCACCACGAACCGTAAGTGGAAAGCTTGCCGCCCTTTTTCGGATCGAACCGCTCGACGGCCTTCATCAGGCCGATGTTGCCTTCGCTGATCAAATCCAGCAGCGGCAGGCCGATGCCTTCGTAGTCGCGGGCGATTTTGACGACGAGGCGGAGGTTGGCCTTGATCATCTGTTCGCGCGCCTTTTTGTCGCCTTTCTTGATGCGGGCGGCCAGTACGATTTCTTCCTGCGGCGTGAGCAGTTTCACCTGGCCGATTTCGCGCAGGTAAAGTTTGATGGCCGTGTCACCGTCGTAACGTGGACTTTCCTGCCGGATGAATGCCGTGGTATCGCCTTCGGCGGCTTTCGGCACCGTGGCTTGGGACACGACCGGCGACGTTGCCGGAGACGCAGAAAGTTTTCTGCGCCGTTGAGGCCTGGTCACTTTGCGCTTTTTGGTCTTTGCCGCCATGAACGGGGACAAAAGTTATGACCTCGACGCGAGGCCGCAAGATAATTAACCATCGAGTTACCTGCGGCTGCCCTGCGCGCGAAGGATGTAATAAAGCAAAGTCATCGCGCTGCTGATGAGCGCGGCGACGTAAGTGAGCGCCGCTGCGTCCAAAACCTTGCTCACACCCGTGCGTTCGTCCTCATGTACGAGGCCGAGCCGGAACAATTGTTCCTTCGCGCGGCGGCTCGCGTCATATTCCACCGGCAAAGTGACGAGCTGGAACAACGTTATCACCACAAAAATCGCAATGATGATGGGCAGAACGATTTTCAAAATGCCAAAAATGATGCCGATAAAGAAAATAGCCATGTAGGCAGAACTCGCGAACTGCGTGACCGGCACCAGCGCCATGCGCACGTTGAATAATCCGTAAGCCGCCTGATGCTGGAGCGCGTGACCGGCTTCGTGCGCGGCGACGCCGACGGCGGCGACCGTCCGCCCATGAAAATTGTCCGGCGACAAAAACAGCGCGCGCTTGGTTGGGTCGTAATGGTCGCTCAACCGGCCGGGGATTTCCTCCACCGGCGTGTCGTTGAGACCGGCCTGGTCGAGGATTTCGCGCGCGGCTTCCGCGCCCGTCATACCGGATTCGACCGGCACCTGGCTGTATTTACCATAGGCGTGGCGTAATTTAATCTGCGCCCAGATGCCAATGAGCAAACCCGGTACGGCAAACAAAAGATACAATGGGTCGAACCAAAACATATGTTTAATCAATCAAATAGACAGCGTGCAACTGTTTCCATTCAACCAAGCTGGCTGCGTGCCAGTTCAATTTGTGCTGAA
>JBEKJN010000204.1:0-5282 GCA_050011235.1 Verrucomicrobiota bacterium
TGCGCGCGCTGGTGATGGATTTCCCGAAGGACGCGAATGCGCTTGCCATTTCCGACGAATACATGTTTGGCCCGGCGTTTCTCGTGTGCCCGGTGACAACTCCGCAAGCAACGAGCCGCGCTGTTTATCTCCCGTCCGGCGCGAGCTGGGTGGATTTCTGGACGGGTGAAACGATTGGCGGCGGAAAAATGGTCACAGCTAATGCGCCCCTCAACATTATGCCGCTGTATGTACGCGCCGGCTCCATTGTGCCGATGGGCCCGGTGATGCAATACGCGACGGAGAAGCCCGAGGACCCGATTGAACTCCGAGTTTATTGTGGCGCGGATGGCAAGTTTACGATCTATGAAGACGAGGGTAATAATTACAATTATGAGCGAGGGAAATACGCCACGATCCCAATTTTCTGGAACGAAGCAACACCCACTTTAGTAATCGGGAAACGCGTTGGCAAATTTACTGGTATGTTGAAACAGTGCACTTTCTACATCGTCTGGGTTTCGAATAATCACGGTATCGGCAGTTCTTCAACAGAAAAGCCCGATGCCGTGATTCATTACAGTGGTGATGCCGTGAAAATTTCCCGACCGTAAATTATGAAAAACAGTCACACATTACTCATGTTGGCCGCGGCATTTATCATCCCGGCAAGTACTTTAGCGCAGACCACAGTGCTTTCAAACATTACGATGAATCGAGGCTTGGTTTTCACCAAAACACCAGAGAAAGATCTCGCGTTAGACCTCTATCGACCACAAAATCCTTCACGAAAACTACCGGTGGTGGTGCTCATTTACGGCGGTGCCTGGATGATGCGTTTTCCGCAATCGCAAACGTCGAAGGCCGAGTGGTTGGCGCAACAAGGCTATGCCGCCGCAGTGATTGATTATCGTCTCAGTTCGGAGGCCAAGTTTCCGGCGCAGGTTTATGATTGCAAGGCGGCAGTGCGGTGGCTTCGCGCCAATGCGGAGAAGTATGATTTGGACCCGGCGCTTATCGGGGCTTGGGGAGACTCTTCCGGCGGACACCTGGCGAGTTTACTCGGGGTAACCGGCGGAATCACCAATCTGGAGGGTGATGGCGGGAATCCAAACGAATCCAGCCGAGTGCAGGCGGTCGTGGATTTTTTCGGACCAGCGGACCTGACCCAGATGAACTCCCATGCGCTGCCAGGATCGATAATCGCATACGGCGCTGCCAATTCCCCCGAAGGTATGTTAATCGGCGGGCCGGTTGCGGACCATCTTGAAACAGCTAGACTTGCCAGCCCGGTCAATTTCGCGACCAACAGTCCACCACCGTTTTTAATCGTTCATGGAGACCACGACCAACTTGTGCCCTGGCAACAGAGTGAACTGCTATACGAGGCGCTGAAGAATGCCGGTGCGGGTGTCACTTTTTACACCATTGCAGGCGCTGGGCACGAGGATCCCAAGTTTAATTCCGAGATGATGCGTGCCGCAGTGAAGGCTTTTTTCGACAAAAATTTGAAGGCCAAGAACTCGAAATAGAAGAAAGTGAAGCTAATAATTTTAACATAAACCAAATATTATGAAGTTCAGCCATATATTGTACCCGTTGACCACGGCGGTTTTCGTCCTGATGTCTGCCAATATTTGGCTTTTGGTACCCCCCACGGCTGCGGCTGATGAAACCTGCGTTACCTGTGGAGAGGAAGCGAGCATCAGCGGAGATTTTACGCACCGCAAAGATGATCCATCAGTTGCCGTCGAAGGCGCTGGCAACAGTGCAGCGGCATTTCGAGAGGAAATTAACGGGAATAATTTTGCCATCACAATCGCACATTTGCCCGCCGGCCAATACAAAATCATCATTGGCGAGGTGGAAACATTGTATGAAGCGCCGGGCGAGAGGTTGTTCGACGTGACTTGCGGCGATGTCGCGCTGGCCACAAATTTCGACATCGTTGCCGCAGCGGGCAGCGTGCGAAAGGTGTGTTACATCACCGGCGCGGTTGAGCATGAAGACGACTCGATCAAGGGGCCGCTAACGGTTTCGTTTGACGCGGTCAAGAACACCGCGAAATTCAACACGTTCGAGGTAAGAGACGCCTCGGGCACGCCAGTCGTTGCTTTCAATGCCTCGGAACTGGCGGAACCTTTTTCAGCCGCTGCGAGCCGGATACCGGAAATCAGCGAGCCGCCGATCTGGAGGGATCCGTCGCAGCCACTGCCGGCGCGCGAGAATGATTTAATTCGCCGCATGTCACTGGCCGAAAAAGTCGCGCAGTTGCAAAACGACGCGCCATCCATTCTGCGGCTCGGCCTGCCTGCCTATAATTATTGGAACGAAGCGTTGCACGGCGTCGCCAACAACGGCGTCGCCACCGTTTTCCCGGAACCGGTCGGCGGAGCGGCCACCTGGAATCCAGAATTGCTTCATCAGGAAGGGCACGTCATCGGCATTGAAGGCCGCGCGAAGTTCAACTCATACGCCACCCGGCACAACGGTGACTCCAAGTGGTGGAGCGGCCTGACGTTCTGGACTCCGAACATCAACATTTTCCGCGACCCGCGTTGGGGCCGCGGCCAGGAGACCTACGGGGAAGACCCGCTCCTGGCGGGCACCATCGCCGTGCAGTTCATCAAAGGAGTACAAGGTGACGACCCGCATTACATGCTCGCGATGGCTTGTGCCAAACACTACGCGATCCACAGCGGCCCGGAGGCGGAGCGGCATCGGTTCAATGCCACCCCGCCCGAACGCGATTTGTACGAGACGTATCTGCCGCAGTTTGAGATGGCGGTGCGCCAAGGGCATGTGGGCGGAGTCATGGGCGCTTACAATGCGCTTAACGGCGTGCCGGACTGCGCGAATTCCTTCCTGCTTACCGATCTGTTGCGCAAGCAATGGGGATTTGACGGTTATGTCGTTTCGGATTGCGGCGCCATCGGCGATATTTGGAGCCAGCATCATTATGTGAATACGCCGGAGGAAGCCGCCGCCGACGCGGTGAAGGCCGGCTGCGATCTCTGTTGCGGCGGAGATTATCAGGCTTTGGTGCGGGCGGTTCAACAAGGGCTGGTCACCGAAAAGGAAATTGACCAGGCGTTGTATTACACGTTGTGGACGCGCTTCAAGCTCGGCTTGTTCGATCCGCCTCAAGATTGCCCGTATTCCAAAATCGGCATTGACCAGAATGACACGCCGCAACACCGTGCGCTGGTGCTCAAAGTTGCCGAGGAATCCATCGTGTTGTTGAAGAACGACGGAATCCTCCCGCTCGACCGCTCCAAGATTGAGCGGATTGCCGTCATCGGCCCGAATGGCAACTCGACGACGATGTTGCATGGCAATTACCACGGGTCAGCCAGGCGTCCAATCTCAATCCTGAATGGCATCAAGCAAGTGGCTGGGACAAACATCGAGGTCACTTTTGCGCAAGGATGTCCGATTACGACCGAAACCAACCGGGGAATTGCCGCGTGGAGCCGCCAGGATAACGATACGATCCGTCCTTTGCCGGAACTCAACGCCGAAGCCCTCAGCACTGCGACGAATGCGGACTTGATCATTTATGTCGGCGGCATCACTCCGGCGCAGGAAGGCGAAGGGTTTGATCGTGATTCAATTGAGTTGCCCGAGGTGCAGGAAAAACTCGTGGAGGCGCTCCATGCCACCGGCAAGCCGGTGGTCATGGTGAATTGCAGCGGTTCTGCCATCGCGCTACCGTGGGAAGCCACAAATCTGCCGGCGATTCTCCAGGCCTGGTATCCGGGCGAGGAAGGTGGATTTGCCGTCGCAGAGATCCTGTTCGGCGACGTTAATCCGAGCGGCCATTTGCCGATCACGTTTTATGCCTCAACAGCGGACCTGCCCGATTTCACGGATTACTCCATGAGCAACCGCACCTACCGTTACTTCAACGGCCAACCGCTCTACGCGTTTGGTCACGGCTTGAGCTATACCAAGTTTGATTTTCGCCGGGGCAAACTGGACTCAAAAAAAATTCCTGCCGATGGCACGGTGAAAGTATCGTTCACGGTGAAAAATTCCGGCGACCGCGATGGCGACGAGGTGGCGCAGGTTTACTTCCGCCACGTCCACTCTGCTGTTCCGCAGCCAAAACTAGCGCTGTGCGGTTTTACCCGGGTGCATCTGAAACGCGGGGAATCGGGCCGCGTCACAGTTGATATCCCTGCCGCGCGCCTGCGCTACTGGGACACCGAGAAGAGGCAATACATGGTTGAACCGGGAAAATATGAGTTCCTTGTCGGCGCGGCATCGGACGATATCCGGCTTAAATTGCCGATGACTATCGCCGCCTGGTAAAATGAATCAAGCTTCCTGCGGTCATGTTAAAAACAAAAATTCAAAACCTGTTGTTCGTCGCCTCGGTTTTGTTTGCGATTCCGCTTGTTTCGCGCGCAGATTCGCCAGATACGGCTCCGTCTTATTGGAACTGGGTGCCAACGCCGCCGATGGGATGGAACAGTTACGACGCCTGGGGCACCAGCGTGACCGAGGAGGAGACGCTGGCCAACGCCCGCTATATGCAGGAGCATCTCCTGGCTCACGGTTGGAAGTTTATCGTCATTGACGCGCGCTGGTATGATGCGGTGTCGCCGGATGACGACCGCGCCTTCAACCGGGAACGTGTCGGCGCCCGGCTCTTTGCGGATGACTATGGCCGCCTGATTCCGGCGACGAACAGGTTCCCGTCGGCGGCTGCCGGCAAAGGTCTCAAGCCGCTCGCCGACGCAATTCACGCGATGGGACTGAAGTTCGGTATTCACATGATGCGGGGCATTCCGCGGCAGGCGGTCAAGGCGAAGACGCCCATTGACGGTGGCAATTTTACCGCAGCCGACGCCGCCAACACCAACAGCATTTGCCGATGGTGTCTCGTCGCAAATGGGGTTTCCAAGGCGTTCACTTTAACGCCATTTCTCGGTTGGTGTGAACGTAGGCAACTGCCATCGCATCCCGGTTAGCATTATTGTGGACTGGTCGTGGCCGTGGATTGTTTGCGGTCGGGGACTATCCGTGGTTGGTGCCTGGCTGTGGACGGTTCGCGGCCTGTCCACGGTCAACGCAGCACGACGGTTAGCACGGATGTTAGCAACAGCTTCGCAACAGGATTAGCAACAGGGTGGCAACACGCGAAGCAACATCCGAAGCACCACGGTTAGCACAATGCGCAGCATTTCGCGCAACATCACGCGAGACATAAAAACCTTATCCAGCTAAGGGGTAACGCGTGCGCTGTGTTATTGGCAGCCGAATAGGATGCCTTGCTGCTTGGCTTAGTGTGTCTAACA
>JBEKJN010000205.1:0-5614 GCA_050011235.1 Verrucomicrobiota bacterium
CCCATGATTTTCAAAAATAAATTGCCGATGAAAATGAACTTCCTCAAATGGTGGCGTCAGGCTCAGACGGTGGCGTTTGGACTGGTTTTGGCACTGCCAGTTTGTGTTTCTGCGTCAGGGGAGCAGGCGTTCAATTCACCGAACGACGCCGTCAACGCCTTGGTGGCGGCGGCCACGAATCATGACACCAATGCCCTGCATTCGATTTTTGGGCCGGTAGGACATGCTTTGATTTCGCCCGACGCCGTCCAGGCCACCGAGGAATACAAAATGTTTGTCCAACACCTGACGGAAAAGACGCGGTTGATCACCAATTCGGATTCCAACGTCACGCTGGAAATTGGCGCGGACGGCTGGCCGTTTCCCATTCCCCTTGTCAAACAGGACGGGCAATGGTTCTTCGATACCGCAGCGGGCAAGCAAGAGATTCTCGCCCATTCCCCTCGTCAAACAGGACGGGCAATGGTTCTTCGATACCGCAGCCGGCAGGGAAGAGATTCTCGCCCGCCGCATCGGCAGGGACGAAATGGGCGCGATCAATGTCTGCAACGCGTATGTGGAGGCGCAGCACGAATATGCCGGCCAGGATCGCATGGGGGACGGAGTGCTCGCCTACGCGCAGTTCCTGCGCAGCACGCCCGGCACCCACGACGGCCTTTTCTGGCCGACGAATCAACCGGGCGAGGAGCTGAGTCCCTTGGGACCGCTCGTCGCGCAGGCTCGCGTGGAAGGTTATCAGCGCACGGCCCAAATGCTGAACGACGAGCAGGCGCCTTATCACGGCTACTATTTCAAAATCCTGACCCGCCAAGGGAAACACGCCCCGGGCGGCAAGTATAACTACATCATCAACGGCCGTATGATTGCCGGATTTGCCTTGGTCGCCTGGCCGGCCGAATGGGGCAACACGGGGGTAATGACCTTCATCGTCAATCAACAAGGCAAGGTTTATCAAAAGAACCTCGGACCCAAGACCGCGAAAATCGCCAAGGCCATCACCACTTTTGACCCTGACCACACTTGGACTCCGGCACAGTAAAACCTGGAACGGACGACACACTGGGTGTGGGAGGCAAAGTCGTGAAATGTGAGCCGCCGCGAAAACTTTTCCATCATTTTGAGTGACGATCATTGACCGCGTGATGAAGACTGCTCAAAATATTACGGAAGCGTTCTGCGCCCTGGCCAACCAGTTTGAAGTGCGGTTGAGTGCGGCGCAGCAGCAGGTGGACGCGCTCACGCCCTCGCTCCTCGCCTGCGCCTTCAAGGGAGAATTGTAAATCTTTCTGGAGCATTGACAAAATCCATGCGCGTCAACATTGTTCGGGCATGAAAAGGACATTGTGCTTCGTTTCTTTGATGGCTTTGCTCACCGGCGGCTGTGCGTGGTATAAAATCCAGCCCATCTCCGCGGCTTCGCTCAACGGCTGGGGCAGAACCAATTGCCTGCCGGCAGGATACATTTTCTACCAGCCGGAGTTGTATTTCTCGGCGACGATTGTGACGGAGTCCGCCAGCACGAACGGCGTGACGCAGATGAAACAAAATGTCACGGTGACTCCCATCTATCTGCCGAATTATCAAAAGCCTTACCGGGTGACGACACACAATATTCTGGCCAAGGCGGATTTCACTTTCAACTTTGAGAACGGCTGGAAGCTGACTTCGATCGCAGACAAGGGAGACAATTCCACCGTGGCCAACACCTTGGCCGGCCAGTTGACCACCGCGCTGAAAGCGGCGGGAGTCGTGATGATGAACGAACAACAGCAGACTCCCAAAACGCGGGTCATCCTTTACCGTCCAAAATTTAACACAGACGGATACTTTAAGGGCTTTGAGCCGGTGGGTGTGCCCATAACCGAATAAATTATCCGGCCTGCGCCGTCGCTTAAAAAATTGTTCCCATCCCTTCTCCGCCGCGCCTGCAACGGAGGACTTTAATATGCGGAAACGAAAACCACTCGTCTGCCAGCATTTGGAAAATGGGTCGCATGAATTGCTGGAGAAAAATCAAGAGATCAACGTGACGATTTATCCGAACTCGACCATTGCGCCTGTTAAAACGGAGCTGATAAATTGGCGGCAATATGAAAACGATCACTCCGGCCGAACTGCAAAAACTTCTCGCGACGCAACCGAACCTGCCGTTGCTCGATGTGCGCACAGGGGTGGAGTTCGCGGAAGTCCACGTTCCACAGGCGCGGAGTATTCCGCTGGACGAACTGAAACCAAGTTTGCTGCAATTCCAGAAAGACCAGCCGGTCTATCTGTTGTGTCGGAGCGGCCGGCGTGCGACGAAGGCGGCAGAGAAGTTCGCCGGGGAAGGTTTCACCCAGCCGGTCGTCGTCGCAGGTGGAACACTTGCCTGGATCGAGGCTAATCTTCCCGTGACGCGTGGCACGACCAAGGTCATCAGCCTCGAACGCCAGGTGCGCATCGTGGCGGGTTCTCTGGTGCTGACGGGTGTGTTGCTCGGCTGGTTCGTCCATCGCGGGTTCTTCGGTCTGTCGGCGTTCGTCGGCGCGGGATTGGTTTTCGCGGGAATCACGGATTTTTGCGGCATGGGTTTGTTGCTCGCAAAAATGCCGTGGAATACGTCTGTAAAAGCGGCCTAAACGGACGCCCCAGCCCGGCTGCGCCATAGCCATAGGTTTCGCCGCGGCGAGCGGTGCGTCCCTACCTTTTGCGCCCTTTGCGCTTTTTTGCGGCCAACCTGGATGCAGACGGGAACGGAGGTGGGTGACTCCCGCCTGCCGCTCGCTTTCGTTGCCCAATTGACGGGCCGCTTACGCGTGCCGCAACTGCCGTTCGGCTTTGAACCAATGCTCCTGGTCACGGCCCGTTTCCTGTCCTTGCGAGAGCCAAATCGCGTAGGCTTTTTCCGCGATCGCCGCCGGGGATGGGGCTGCGCTTTGCAGCTTTGAGGGATTGAGCAAAGGACCGATGCCAGTCGCAACTTGCGTTGATTTCGTGGCACCCCGTCCGTTGGAAGTGGAAGGCGCGGTTTGTCTTGTGTTTGTAATCATATTTTTGTTCTTTCTGGAACTGCTTTTTGTTTGGTTTGAGCCGCGATTGCGGCTCCGGCTTTGCAGCGCAGGGAATAAGAGGAGAGTGAATGCCAATACGATGGGCAGTCGGACACCTGGTAAACTATGCTCCGTTTGCAGTCACACCTTACGCCGGAAACCCGGCCGGGCAAGATAAATCGGCATAAATCGCCTGCCGGGAGTAATGTCCCGAAAGGGGGTAGCCCCTGCAAATGGAGTTGAGGGTTGATCCACCTTCGTCCCGCGTGCGGGAGGGGGCTATGCAGGGCAGGCATCGAATCCCGAAGAACACGGGACGGCTTCTGAAAGCCGCATCCAACGTCGACCCGGCTTTGCTGGGCTTCGCCGCGGCAAGACACCGAACATCGAATGAACGAAAAAATTCGCGCCAATTTGTGAAATTAGCGTAAAAAATGCTTTTGCGCCTTCTGTGCCCTTTTGCGGCTGAATATTTCGCGCGCTTGAGTCCGGAATTTGAAAAGCAGAAGGCGGACCGCGGCGAAATGCCTGTGACTCGGCGTTGCCCAAATTTTTGCCGAAAGATTTGTGTTCGACTAGAACGATGCCTGGCCAAAAAAGATCAAGGTAGTCGAGACGTTAAAAATTCAACGTGAAGCATATCGCCGTCATTATGGCAGAGGCTTTCGCCCAATCTGCATCTTCCCGCGATCTGGAAACACTACCAATTGGGGCTTTCAAAACTACGCTGTCTTATGCTATGGCGCGCGCCATAGCAATTGGAGTTCTCACTAAACAAGTAAGCCCTCTTTTTGATCGATGGACTGAGCTTGTGGGGTTAACAAATCAATCAAAACAGCGCATGTCAGTCATGCCACTGGGAAATATTTGGAGCACCTTGGAAAGATTAAATCCTTCTGAAAAACTTCGTGAAAACAATTTGCCCTCACATTTATCAGCTATAGCTGAGGCGTGTAATCAACTTTTAGTTCATGGTGAAATTACCGATTCTGTTTGGGATGACTTAACCGAGGGAGACCAATCCTTGCGGATGCTTCGCGAAGAAATGAAAAAAACAGGGAACATCGAGTGACCATTTTCAAAGATATTGTGATGCGCTCTGGAGCAAGTGATCGACTTAATTCTGTGAAGCGTGAATTTTTAATTGGATATGCCACGAGCCAAATCAACCCCGGATCGCTTAGCCATCTCGACTTTTTATTAAATCTGACAGAAAAATCTCATGCTCCTTTGTTATGGTATGCAGTTTGTGCTGGACTCTATCCCGAAAACGAAATTCTTAAATCTTTCAAATGCTTAGGACGGCGTATCCAAAGAGATGTTTTGTCACCTGAATCCCCATTTTCCACACCTCGACATGACATTTCTTTTGAAGAATTAGCAATTTTATTAACGGCTGATAATCCTGACATTAATTTCCGCCGTGCCGGTCAAAGTTTTCTGCTCGTCGAGATTTTCCCTTGTGTAACTGTTCAGGTGGGTTGGCAAAAAAACAGAGCAATTCCGCAAGGACAGGCAAATTTGTTCCCAAGCGAAGAAGGGGCCATGATGTCTTATAAACGAAGCCAAACCTGCCGCGTTAGCGAGCAGCGGGCGATTTACCGCCCGTTATCCCGAATTCTTGTGGAGCACCGAAATTGGTGTCCGTTTTGGTGTCCGTTGCGGACGCCATTTGCTCTAACTTCTTGCAGCACTCACTGTTAGGAGTGGAGCCAATGGCCGGGATTGAGCGGTTTATGCTCAATTTTCAGGCTTAAAAAATACGATATTTCGCCAATAAATGCAAGCACTTTTGCACTACTCCTGACCTTTCCGAGCGAACCCATTACCTACCCCCTTACTGAAGGTTTCACTGAAACTTTCACTGAAGGTTTTTCGGCTCATGCCAGAATGTAACGCCCTGATTTTCTCGTGCCGACGCGGCGCACCAGCCCGGCATCCAGCAACGGCTGCATCAATTTGATTGCGCCTTGCTTGGTCACGCCCAGGGCATCCCAAATTTCCTGCGGTGTCATGCTTTTGTGGTCGCGCAATAGCTGCAACAACTGTTCCTGCTTCGGGCGCAGCACCAGCTTTGTCCGCGTCGAACCGGCGGACAATTTCTGCACCCGCGTCCAGACACGCTCCAAGGTGAGTTGCAAGCCTTCGGCAGCATATTCCAGCCAGCCGCTTAAATCCTCGCCCTCGCGCCGCACGGCGTCAAAGGCCGCATAGTAGCGCGGGCGGTTTTCCCAATAAAATTCGTCCACGGAAAAAATGTGGTGCGTGTCAAATCCGCGCCGGTAAAGCTCCCACAAGGCCAGTGCGCGGCCTGTCCGCCCGTTCCCGTCGGCAAACGGATGGATGGATTCAAACCGATAATGGACGATGGCGGAACTCAACACCGGCGACATTTTGACGGCTTCCTTGTTCCACCACGCCAGCAATTCAAACATCAAACCCGAAACGTCCCCCGGTGGCGGCGGCACATAACGGCCAACGCGCACGGCGATGGTGCGATAGCGTCCGGCAGTTCCCTGATCCATCACGTCACCGGCCATGATTTTATGCAGGCTCAAAATCTCCTCGTGCGAGATCGTCTTTTT
>JBEKJN010000206.1:0-5257 GCA_050011235.1 Verrucomicrobiota bacterium
ATGCCCTATTCCAGGTTTCCGTTGAATTATGACAACGAACCGCCAGCGGCAATATTGCTTCCCCATCTGGCAACGTTGAAAAAGTGCTCGCAGGTCCTGCAATTGCGCGCCGTCGCCGAATTGCAGAATGAGCAAAGCGACCTGGCCCTGGCGGACGTGAAACTGGGAATACAGCTGACTGGTAAAATTCGCACTGAGCCGTTTCTGATTTCGCACCTGGTTCGCATTGCCATGATGCACATTACCTTGCAGCCGATTTGGGAGGGCCTGGCCCGGCACCAATGGTCGGAGACGCAACTGGCCGAACTGGAACAGGAACTGGGCAAACTGGATTTTCTGGCCGATTATGAATTTACCATGCGCGGAGAACGGGCTTTGGAGATTGCCAACATTGAATATCTGCGCCGCACGCATAAATTTGACCTGCTGAATGATTCCGGGAACAACCGTACAGGCCAGCCGATTCAAAATGCCGTTTTTCGCCTGATGCCCAATTCATGGTTTTATCAAAACGAACTGGCCATCGCCCGCATGTATCAGCAATGGATTTTGCCGTCCGTTGATGTTGAACACCAAATAATTGCACCGGAGGCGATTCACCGGAACGAAGCTGCTGAAACCAACGCAATGAACCGTCTTGCCTTCTACGACGTTTTCGCGCGCATGTTATTTCCCGCGTTAAGCCCTGCCGCGCGAAGATTTGCCTTTGCCCAGGAATCGGCAGACCTGGCGCGCGTCGCCATTGCGCTGGAGCGTTACCGGCTGGCACATGGCGAATATCCCGAAACGTTCGACGCGCTGGCGCCGCAGTTCATGGAAAAAATTCCGCATGACATCATCAACGGCCAGCCGCTGCATTACCGCCACACCGATGACGGGCAATTCGTTCTCTATTCCGTCGGCTGGAATGAAACGGATGACGACGGAGAGATTGGTTTCAATAAAAATGGCTCGCCGGATATAAACAAGGGCGACTGGGTCTGGCGGTATCCGGCTAGGTGAATTTTGATTTACGATATGCGATTTACGCGCGGCGCCGAATTGCGGATGGACTCGTAAATCGTAAATCGCATGTCGTAAATTCAGTCTGAGTCTCATTACTTCGACTCCCATGTTTTTATCTGTGTCCATCTGCGTCCATCTGTGGTTAAATTTTCCTGGTGAACATCACCAATTTGAATCCCGACACGGACATCGGCGCGAGCGCGTGGCTCGTGGAACTGGACGAGCACCGCATCCTGCTCGACGCCGGAATGCATCCGAAACGCGAAGGCCGCGAAGGTCTGCCGATGTTCGGCAAGGCCGGTCACGCCGAGGTGGACGCGATTGCAATTTCGCATTGCCATCATGATCACGTCGGCGCGCTGCCGGTGGCGTGCCGACATTTCCCCAAGGCGCACGTGTTGATGAGCGAACTCAGTTATTTCATCGTCGAGCGCGTGCTGCACAATTCGGTGAATGTGATGGTGCGCCAGCGTGACGAACTGGGCATCCGGGAATATCCGCTCTACACACACGACGAGGTGGACGATCTCGCGCCGCAGTTCCAAGGTTTCAAATACAATCGCGAAATCGAATGGGCGGCGTTCCACAAGACGCGCGCGGGGCGGCCTTCGCCGACGCTGGAATTCTTTGACGCCGGCCACACGCTCGGTTCGGCGGGCATCCTGATTCGCGGCAAAAAGGAAACGCTGTTTTATACCGGCGACGTTTGCTTTCACGACCAGACCCTTTCGCGCGCGGCGCGGTTTGAGGACGTGAAGGCCGACGTGATGATCATGGAAACCACACGCGGCAACCGCGTCGTGCCGCCGGGCTTTTCGCGTGAGAATGAAATCGAGCGGCTCGTGGCGGCGATTCACGACGCGCTCAAACGCAAGGGCTGCGTGCTGATTCCGTCCTTCGCGCTGGGCCGCACACAGGAAATGCTGGCGCTGCTGGCGTTGCTGATGCGCGCGGGAAAATTGAAGCCGCAGCCGGTTTACATCGGCGGGCTGGGGCGCGTGTTCACGGAAATTTATGATCTGGAGGCGCACCGGACGCACCGCCAGCACACGAATTTGCAATTGCACGAGGCGTTGCAACTCATTGTCCTCGAAAAGGGCCACGCAGAAAAAATGAAATTAAGCGGCGGACGGATTTTTGTCATTACGGCCGGCATGATGAGTGAGAACACGGCGGCGCACGAGCTCGCCGCGCGCATGATCGGGGATGAACGACAATCCATTTTCTTTGTCGGTTACGCCGACCCGGACACCCCAGGCGGGCGGTTAAAGGCGTCGAAGCCCGGCGAGACATTTGTATTCAGTCCCAGCGCGGGGCGGTTCACGCGGCGTTGCGAGGTGCAGGATTTTGATTTGACGGCGCACGCGAACCGCGGGGATTTGCTGGATTTTGTCGGCCAGGTTCTGCCGCGCGCGATTTTGCTTGGTCATGGCGGCGATGCTTCACGCGCCTGGTTTGAGGAACAAATCCGCACCCGTTACCCCAAGATCAAGATCCTTCAACCTCAGCCGGGCAGGATGGTTTCCGTGTGAAAAGCAAAACCGCCGGACGAAAATTCGCCGGCGGTCCGTTCGTCTTGTCTCCCAAGTTTAATGTCCGCCATTGACGATATTGGCGAGATTGAAGATCGGCAGAAACATGCAGATGACCATGCCGCCGATGACAACTCCCAGGAAAACAATCAGCATCGGCTCGAGGAGTGACATGAGACCGGAAAGTGTGGCTTCAATTTCCTCGTCGAGGAAGTTCGCAACGCGTTCGAGCATGCTGTCAATGTTGCCGGTCTGTTCGCCGGCGCTTATCATGCGGATGACCATGCTGGGGAAAATCGGGCTTTTGCCGAGCGCGGCGGATATGCCTTCGCCGCGTTCGATGTCAATGGCGGCGGTCTTGATGGCTTTTTCCATGACGACGTTGCCAACGGTTTGGGAAACGATTTGCAGCACTTCAAGAATGGGTACGCCGCTGCGAATGAGCGAGGCGAGCGTCCGGGTAAAACGCGCCAGACAAATTTTATGCGCAATGACGCCGAAGACGGGCAGCTTTATCCGGCGGCCATCCCAGAATTCCCGGCCGGATTTGGTTTTGATGAAATAGAACCATCCCCAAATCGCCAAGACTGCGCCCCCGATGAGGAGAAGCAGATATTTTTTCACGATGTCGCTCAGATCAATCATGAACTGCGTCGGTCCGGGCAATTGCGCGCCAAAGCCGGCGTAAACGTCCCTGAAGGTGGGAATCACTTTCACCAAAAGAAAGGTCGTGATGCAGATGGCCACCACGGTCACCGCCGACGGATACATCAGGGCGGTTTTGACTTTCTTGCGGAGGCGATTGGAATTTTCGAGATAAGTCGCCAGCCGCGCCAGGATTTCCGCCAGCAACCCGCCTTTTTCGCCCGCTGCCACCATGGAAATATAAAGGCGGCTGAACGCCTTGGGATGCTTTTGCAACGCCTCGGAAAAACTTTCGCCGCCCTCCACGCGCGTGCAGACGTCGTGAATCGTGTCGCGCATGACCTTGTTGGCGGTTTGATCGGCGAGCGCCTGCAGGGATTGCACAATGGCGATGCCCGCGTCCACCATCGTCGCCAGTTGGCGGGTGAACATCACCAGATCGCCCAGCGAAACCTTGCCGCCCTGGGTTCTGCCTTTTCGGGATATCTTTTCCTGAATGGAAACGACCAGTAAATTGCGGTTAAGCAACGCGGCGATGGCGGCCTGTTCGGTCGCCGCCTCCACCTTGTTGCGAATTTCGCGGCCAGTGGCCGTCTCGCGAGCTATATAAGCGAACGATGGCATATTTTTGATTGTCCAATAAAAGTGCGAACCCAAACTGCCTGCTTGCCTGCCTGCTTGCAACTGGCATCTTTGCCGTCCCAAACAAAAGCACGATTTGTTCCAATATGCCCGGCAGAAACCCGGCAAGGAAACAACTTAAGCCGCTAAAAGGGCCGTTTTTGTGCCTTGATTTGGTGCAGTCTCCGCACAAAAAAAAGAAGCCTTTCGCCGCCAGACGCGCAAGTCGTTTTTTATCAACGCGTTAGCTGGAAAAAAATACTTAAAAAAACTATTGCCACGCCTTGAGGATTTTATTAGCTTCATCCGAAATCGCACCACGCGGTGCCGGAGCGAATAATGGTATTTGCTTTGAAAAATAGAAAACAACCAAACCAAACAACATCGGAGGAACAAGATGAAGTTTAACAAATGGACACTGGGTCTGGCGGCAGTCGGGGTGATCAGCCTTGCCTCGGCGGCGCGTGCGGACGAAAAACTGAATCCGTTGGAAACGGCGCTCTCCAACACCACCATCAGTGGTTACGTCAGTGCGTCGTTTAACTGGGCCATCAGCCCGGGCGGTCAGGCATATCAAGACTCGCCGGCGGCCTTCATTCCATTCCAAGGAAAAAACAAGCAGGACGGCTTCAACTTGGACGTGGTGAAGCTCTCCATCGCCAAGCCACAGGATGAATCGCCTTGGGCTTCGGGCTATCAGGTGGATTTGCTGTTTGGCCCGGATGCCGTCGGCTACAACCCGTCACCCAATGCCTTCTATAGTAGCGGTAGCGGGGGCACGACTTATAGCGCGGACTTCGCCATCAAGCAGGCGTATGTGGCGTTGCGGACGCCGGTCGGCAATGGCATTGACTGGAAGATCGGCGTGTTTGATTCCCCGCTGGGCTACGAAGTGTTCGATGCCGGCAGCAACCCGAACTACACCCGTTCCTGGGGTTATGCGATTGAGCCGACTGAACTCACGGGCGTGCTGGCCACTTACAAGATTAACGACGAGTGGTCGATTTCGGCCGGTATTGCCAATACACTGATGGCGGGAATCAATGCCCGGGCTTACGATACTTCCTATAATTCTCCGAGGAACCACCAACGTGACTGGAACAAGACGTTCCTGGGTTCAGTGACGTTCACGGCGCCGAGTTCATGGGGTTGGGCGGCCGGCTCGTCGTTCTACGCCGGCGCCATTTACGGGTTTAATGGTAATAATCAATACTTCGGCGGCTACAACAACAATGGTTTCTACGCCAACGGCAACCAGTACAACGTTTATGCCGGCATAACGATGAACACACCGTGGAAGCAATTGACGGTGGGCGCGGCGTTCGACTACGTGCATAACCTCAATGGTGGTTCTGTGGATCGTAATACCTACTCAGGGGATTACTATTATGGCTATATTGACCGTTACTCGGCAGACGTCATGGTGTTTGGCTTGTATGGCACCCTCAAAGCGA
>JBEKJN010000207.1:0-5230 GCA_050011235.1 Verrucomicrobiota bacterium
ACAGCATGTTGTCGCTGCCGGGACGATGCTGGATGTGGATGTGGGCGCGCTGGGCAAGCCAGGTTTTGCGCGGATCGCAAACGATGAGCTTGGCGCCGCGGCGCAGCGCGCGTTTCATTTCCAAGCCATAAATCGGATGGGCTTCGGTGGGGTTCGCGCCGATGAGGAACAGCACCTTGCAGTCTTTGATTTCGGCGGTGCTATTCGTCATGGCGCCGCTGCCGAAAGACATCGCCAGACCGGCGACGGTGGGCGCGTGTCAAGTGCTGGCGCAGTTATCCACGTTGTTGGTGGACCCGGCCGTGCGCGCCAGTTTTTGCATCAAGTAGTTTTCTTCATTGGTGCAGCGCGAGGAGGAGACGAAAGCCACCGCATCCGGTCCGTGTTTGTCGCGCAGTTCGCGCAGGCGTTTGCCGGCAAATTCGATGGCTTCGTCCCACGTCGCTTTCTCGAAGCTGCCGTTCTTGCGAATCAACGGATGGGTAAGCCGGTCTTTGGACGCAACGAACTCGAATCCGAAATGGCCTTTGACGCAGAGATTGCCGCCGTTGATTGACGAGTCAGGCTCGGCGGTGGCACGCACGATGCGGTTGCGGGCTTTGTCCACCACCAGATCCATCTGGCAACCGACGCCGCAGTACGAGCAGGTGGTGCGCACGCGGCTGAGGTCTTTCTCCCGTCCCATGCCTACGGCAGACTTGTCGAGCATCGCGCCCACGGGACAAACGCGGATGCAACCGCCGCAAAGTTCGCAGGTGGTTTTGTGCAAGTTCTCGTTGAACGGCGTCGTGACTACAAGACCTTTGGCGCGCCACGCAAACGTCAGCGCGTCGGCCATCTGCACGGTCTCGCAGTATTTCACGCAGAGGCCGCACTTGATGCACTTTTCGGCGTCGTACAGGATGCCCTTGTTGAGCGTAGTGTAGTTCGGGCCGTCGGGTTGGTGTGTCAACGTGCTGAATCGGTTCTGATCGGCATGATAACGGTAGGCGTAATCCTGGAGCCGGCAGTGACCGGATTTGTCGCAAGTCGTGCAGGTCGGGGAATGATCGGACAACAACAATTGCAGAATCTGGCGGCGGTGCAGAGCCAGTTCGTCGTCCTCGGTCGTGACCTTCATGCCGTCGCTGACCGCCTGTCCGCAGGAGGCGATGACGCCGCGCATTCCTTCCACTTTCACGCCGCAGAGCCGGCAACTGCCGATCGGCTCAACGCGCGGGTCGTAACAAAGATGCGGAATGTCAATGCCGACGACGGCGGCGGCGTCCAGAATCGTCGTGCCGGCGGGCGCCGTCACGGATTTGCCGTCAATGCTGAGCGAGACGGTCTTCATGCTTCGTCCTCCCCCGTCGCCTTGATGTCGCAGCGCAGGCAGCGCAACGTCTCGGCGCGCGCTCGGGCCGCGGTGAACGTTTGTGTGACCTCGTTGAAGTTGTGCCGGCGCGCCGCAGGGCCGGCGACTTTCGCCGTATTCCGCTTGCCGCCCTGGTCGGGGGGCGGCGGCGTCTCGTCATACTCGAGCGCCGGCCAGAGCTCGCGAAAACGATCCTGGCCGGTTAACTGGCGGTCTATATTCTGAGCCGCCTTCTTGCCCAGCGCCATGGCGCCGCTGACGTTGGCCGCGCCCGTCACCACGTCGCCGGCGGCGAAGACTCTGGGATCGTTCGTGCGCAGCGTCCAAGGGTCCACCTCGACCGTGCCGGAACCGGCGAGCCGCAGGTTGAGTTTACGCGACACTTCGCCTTCCACTTTCTGGCCAATGGCTTCGATGATGGTGTCGCACGGGATGACGTATTTTTCGCCGGTCGGCACCGGGGTGCGCCGGCCACGTGCGTCGAATTTGCCGAGCGTGGTCTTCTCGACTTCCAGCCCGGTAACCTCGCCGTTTTCGCCGAGCACTTGCACCGGCGCGGCCAGCGTCACCAGCCGCGCGCCTTCTTCGAGCGCGTGCGCGGTCTCCTCGGCAATCGCCGGCATTTCCTCGCGGGTGCGCCGGTAAACGATGGTCACCTCCGCGCCCAGACGCAACGCGGTGCGCGCGGAATCAATTGCCGCGTTGCCGCCGCCGATAACGATGACCTTGCGGCCAACCGGATTTTCTTTGCCGCGGGCGACGGCCCCCAGAAAGCCCAGCGCCGGCAACACGCCCGCCCGTTCGCGGCCCGGCACGCCCAGGTCCTGTTCCTCCCAGGTGCCGAATGCCAGCAGCACCGCATCGTTTGCGCCGGTCAATTCTTCGAGCGTAATCTCCTTGTGGAGGGCGGCGTTGCAGGTGAACCGCACCCCCAGTCCGCGGATCACGTCGATTTCGCGGTCGAGTGTGTTTTTCGGCAACCGGTATTGCGGCAGCGCGTAGCGGAGCATGCCGCCCGGGCGCGCCGCGGCCTCGAAGACTGTGACTTCGTGGCCCAGCAGCGCCAGATAAAACGCCGCCGTCAAGCCCGCCGGCCCGGCGCCGGCGATGGCGACGCTCTTGCCGGTGGCGGGGAGTTTTCGTTGTTTCAACCGGTGAGCGATTTTTGCCGCCGGCGTCTTGCTCATCTTGGCGTCGGCGATGTAGCGGTGAACTTCGCGCATGTTGACGGCTTCGTCCAGCGTGGCGCGACGGCAACGTTGTTCGCAGGGATATTGGCAGACGCGGCCGGTCGTGGCCGGCAAGGGATTATCGAGCAGCACCAACTCGAAGGCGTCGTCGAGCCGGTTTTCTTTGAGCAGTTGCAGGTAGCCGGGGATATTCATATGCAACGGGCAGGAGTTCTCGCAGGGCGCCAGCATCAACGCCTGGCAAACACCCGCCCGGCATCGCCGCTCGCGGATGTGTTCTTCGTATTCATGGCGGAAATATCGGAGCGTGGTCAGGGCCGGGTTGGGCGCGGTCTGGCCGAGTCCGCACAGCGACGTGGTTTTCACGGTGGCGCCAAGCTCAGTGATCGTTTGCAAGTCGGCCTCGGTGCCCTGGCCTTCGGTGATGCGCGTGAGAATTTCCAAAAGCTGCGCCGTGCCCAGCCGGCACGGTGCACACTTGCCGCAACATTCCTTGGCGGTGAAGCCGAGGAAATAGCGCGCCAGGTCTACCATGCAAGTGTCCTCGTCCAGGACAATCATGCCGCCGCTGCCCATGATCGCCCCGTGGCGGACCAACTCCTCGTAATCAATGCGCGTGTCGAATAATGCGGCTGGAATACAGCCGCCGCTGGGGCCGCCGGTCTGCACCGCCTTGATGGGGCGGCCGGTCGCGCTGCCGCCGCCCATTTCGTAAATGATCTCCGAAAGCGTGATGCCCATGGGCACTTCGATCAGGCCGCTGTTGCGGATTTTGCCCACAATCGAAAACACCTTGGTGCCTTTGCTCTTCTCGGTGCCGAGCGCCGCGAACGCCGGCGCGCCGTGGTTGATGATCCAGGGCACGTTGGCGAGGGTCTCCACGTTGTTGATCACCGTCGGGCAACCCCAGAGTCCGCGCTGCGCCGGGAACGGCGGACGCATGCGCGGCATGCCGCGCGCGCCTTCGATGGACTGGATCAACGCCGTTTCCTCGCCGCAGACAAACGCCCCCGCGCCTTCGCGGATTTTGATATCGAAGGTTTTTCCCAGCAGGCCCGCGGCGCGGGCTTGCTCGATGGCCAACGTCATGCGCAGGACCGCCAGCGGATACTCGGCGCGCACGTAAACGAAACCGGCCGAGGCGCCGATGGCGAAGGCGCCGATCGCCATGCCTTCAATCACGCGGTGCGGATCGCTCTCCATCACGCTACGATCCATGAACGCGCCTGGATCGCCTTCGTCGCCGTTGCAGACGATGTATTTCTGCTCGCCCGGCGCCTCGGCGGCGTATTTCCACTTCAGTCCCGTCAAGAAACCTGCGCCTCCGCGCCCGCGCAAACCGCTGCCGGTGATGACTTCGATGACCTGCGCGGGCGTCATCCCGCCGAGCACTCGGGCGATGGCGCGGTACCCGCCGGCCGCGCGGTACGCCTCGATCGATTCAGGATCAATCACGCCGCAATTTTCCAAAACAATCTTCTTCTGCTTGGACAAAAAACCGCGCACACTTTCGGCGCGCCCAGCGCCCTCCAGCAAATATTTTTCTACCGGCTGGTTACGTCCGATGTGGCGCTCGAGAATTTGCCGCACGCCGCGCTCATCCAGATGCACGTAGGTCCAGTGCTCGCCGCTGGGCGAATAAAGTTCCAGCATCGGTTCGCGGTGACAAATCCCGGCGCAGCCGGTTTTGTGCAGCGTGACTCGTGAAGGGTCTGCACGTTGCGCGATCAGTTCATAAATCGACTCGCCGGCGGCCACGCCGCAGGAGCCGAGGCCGACCGCAATGCGCCAGTGCGAGCTTGTTGTGGACGTGTTCATCGGGCTTGTCCCTCTTTCCGGAAGCGGCTGAGAATGCCTTGCGCGCGCGGCGGATTCAAGCGGCCGTATGCCTTATCGTCAATCATCATCACCGGCGCCAGGCTGCAACAGCCGAGGCAGGCCACCGTTTCGAGCGTAAACAACCCGTCCGCCGTCGTTTCGTGGTCCTTGATCTGGAGCGTCTGGTGAATAGCGCGGCCGATTTGTTTGGCGCCGTTGACGTGGCAGGCTGTGCCGTGACAGGCCTGGATCAGATGTTTGCCGATCGGCTTAAAGCGGAACCGCTCGTAAAACGTCGCCACCCCGTACATGCGCGTCAGCGAAATCCGCGTCCGCTTCGCGATGACCTCCAGCACTTCGCGCGGTAAATATCCGCAGCGTTGCTGGACGGCCTGCAAAAGCGGAATCACATCGGAGGAGCCGGCTTGTGGAAACCGTTGGACAATCTCGTCTACGGACTGCTGAATTGAAGACATGCTGTGGTCCTTTCGCGAATCATGGTGCTCTACGTAGCACGCAGCGCACCACCTCAGTGCCCATGGCTGTTCTTGTCTAAGTCATTGAAAACACACCAGCGAAATGTCTTGCTCCTGGCTTGAAGGGACCGTTGACAGCCTCGAAGCACTGGGACACTCTATCACTGCGAAGTTTCACACATCTCTTCAGGAATGAGACCCTTGCTGGAAGGTGAGGTGGCAAGAACCGCAGGCCTGATGAACAACTCCGGGCGAGCCTTGGCTCTTAAGTTGAAAATCTCGCTCATCCTTTGGCCGCAAGGCGTGATAGGATTGCGTTTACGTAGAGTAGTCCGCCTTGCTTATCGAGTGCCGATTCCCTGATGTGGACCCACCCGAAGAACTGGAAGTTA
>JBEKJN010000208.1:0-5207 GCA_050011235.1 Verrucomicrobiota bacterium
AGAAAATGTTGTCCAAACCGTTTGGCAGCGGAGTGAGATGTTTGATGTGCAGCGACGAGATGCTGTCGCCGGCGGCGCGGGCGCGATCCACGGTTTCGCGAATCGGGCCTTGCGTCGAACCCCAGCCGACGAGCAGGACGTTGCCCTCCGGCGGACCATAAACCTTTGGCACGGACAGCGTCGCCTGGAGGGCCAGCAATTTCTTGCGCCGCTTGGCGACCATGGCCTGGTGCATCTTGGGCGCGCTGGTCGGGTGGCCGGCTTCATCGTGCTCGAGGCCGGTCGCAATGGGATATTTGCCGCTGGCAATGCGCGTGCCGGGCACGACGCGCGGAACAACCCCGTCCGGGGTGGACAAATCATACGGCTTGTAATCGGGAACCATCGTCAGGTCGGGCGAAATGTCCTGGCAGACTTTTTCGAGGTTCGGTTCTGGAAACGCCTCAATGCGCGTGGCGATGGCCTGATCGCTCAGGATGAAAACCGGGACGTTGTATTTGCGCGCGATGTTGACGGCCTCGATGGCGATGTAAAAACAATCCTCGACGTTGGCCGGCGCCAGCACGACGCGGGGCGAGTCGCCGTGGCTGCCGAAGCGGGCGATGTTCAAATCGGATTGCTCGACGCTGGTCGGCAAGCCGGTGGACGGCCCGCCGCGCTGGACGTCCACAATCACCAGCGGCACTTCAGCCATGACCGCCCAGCCCAGCGCTTCACTCTTCAGGGAAATGCCCGGTCCACTGGAGCCGGTGACGGCCACCCGGCCCGCATAGCCTGCGCCCACGGCCATCGAGATGGACGCGATTTCGTCCTCGCATTGGACGAACGTGCCGCCGTATTTGGGCAGTTCGCGCCGGAGCAATTCCATGATGTCCGACCACGGCGTAATGGGATAACCCGCGCCGAAACGCACTCCGGCGGCAATGAGACCGTAACCCAGCGCCTCGTTGCCGTTCATGACGACTTGGTGGCCTTCGCGTTTGCGGCTGGGGGAAAATTGGAACGTCTCCAGCAAATCGCCGACGGAATACGAATAGCCCGCGTGGAAGGCCGCGAGCGCATTTCTGACGATGCTCTCGTCCTTGCCGCCGAAACGTTCGGCAATGAGCTTTTCAAGTTTCGGCACGTTCAGGTCGAATATTCGCGCGATCAGCCCGAGCGCAAAGATGTTTTTGCCCTTGTCCTTGGCCGTGCCGCCGATGGCTTCCACGACCAGGGTGGAAATGGGAACGCCGACGTGGTGGTAATCCTTCTGCCATTCCGGCTTCGGCACGACATGGTCGGAATCGTAGAGGACGATGCCGCCCTTTTTAAGCGAGCCGATGTGGTCTTCGTAGGAATGCTGGTAAAACGGGAGCAGCACGTCGGCGTCGTCGCCCGCGCTCAACACTTCGCCGGAGCCGATGCGCACCTGGAAAATCGAGGAGCCGCCGGAAATCGTGGGCGGGATGGTCATGAACGTCATGACCTCCTGCTCGCTGCGGCCGGCGAGCCGCGCCAGGAAACCGCCGATGGCCTGGATGCCGTCCTGCGAGTTGCCGGCGATGCGGATCACGACTTCGTTGATCCGCGAAACTTTCGGCGCGCCGCCTGACGAGACGGTTGCGGTTGTATCACTCATGAAATCTCACGGTTAAAATTTACTGCGACGCAAGGTGAACCGGCGACTGAAGCCAAATCAGCGCGACACCTTTGCCCCGCCACTCTAAGCTACTGAAGGTGAACGTGTCAAATTCTAATCAGCGATTTATCTTCCTTAAAATCAATAAGTTGCAATTTATTGCACCGGCGGGTTTTTCACGCTTAATATGTTGATTAGTACTATTTATGAACACCGGTGACTGGGAGAATTTTTCTTTTCGGCTGAAGCCATCTGTCGCTTGCGCGAGACGGCCATTGTGCGTAGCGTGCCTTTGGAAATTTGCATGATTTTGCAGGAACAGTACGACGACGCGATGTTTGATTTTAGCCGCGGCGATTTTGACGGGGCCATCGCCAGGCTCAGGGCCGTGCTGGCGGCTGACCCGGCGCACTTTGACGCGCAACTCGCCCTCGGCATGGCTTATTGCCGCCAGGGCGATTTTGCGTCCGCGATTGCCGAAGGCCACAAGGCCGAGGCGCTTCACCCCAAGGAACAACTCGTCCATACAAATCTTTCGCTCTTTTACATGAAAAGCGGCGACCGGCAGAAGGCCGAGCATCACGGCTTGCAGGCGAAAATTGAATCGTGGCGCGCCGATGCGAAGGCCGGCCCGTCCGGCGCGAAAACGGGTGACGAGCCTGAATTGCAAATGGCCCAACCCAAACCGCCGCCGCCCGTCAAATTTCCGAGCCAGCCGTGGAAAAAGAAAAAGGCTGACGCTAACACCCCAACTCCCAGAACCCAGACGCCAGACTCAAAAATATGAAGACCGCCTACGAACTTGCAATGGAGCGACTGGGCAAAACCGCGCCTACCGTCAAACTAACCGCTCAACAAAAGAAGCAACTGGCGGAGTTGGATTCGCAATACGCGGCGAAAATAGCCGGACGCGAAATTGCATTGCAGGACGAAATCGCGAAGATGGCGACGACGGGTGATTCTGAGAAAGTCGAAGCGCTCCAGCAGCAATGGGTCAACGAGCGCAAAAAACTTCAAGCCGAGTTGGAGGACAAAAAGGCACAGGTGCGCCGCGTGGCCAGCCGGTGAATGCGCAATTGTGCAATGTAGTCAGGCGGACGAAGGCTGGTGCGCGCGAGAGGAGTTGAACCTCCACCCCTTGTGGGACCGGATCCTAAGTCCGGCGCGTCTGCCGTTCCGCCACGCGCGCATCCGCCAACAACCTGCGTCCTGCGCCCCTAAATCTCAAGCCCGGTTTTGACCGGCAGTTTCGCCTAAATTTTTTGCCGGGCGCAGCCCGCGATTGCACGCGTCGCGCGATTTGAGTACGTTCGCGGCATGTTGCGTTGGATTCGTTTTGCTCTCGGTGTGTGCGCCATGGCCGCCGGGGTCACCCTGAATGGCTGCTCGTCGTCGGACCAGAGCCAGTTGGACGAGGAAAAGGAGCCGCATTTTGTGCTGGGCAGGGGGCGCGTGAACGCGATGGATTATCAGGGCGCGATCGAGGCGTTCGAACAATCGCTGGAGGCAAACCCGCATTCGGCGGCGGCGCATTTTGAACTCGGCTGGCTTTATGACGAGAAGGTGCCCGACCCCGCCGCAGCCATTTTTCATTACGGGCAGTATTTGAAGTTGTGTCCGAACGCCGACAACGCCGAGGTCATCCGACAGCGTATTAACCGTTGCAAACAACAACTGGCGGCGGACGTGCTGCCGTTGCCAAGCGCGCCCGCCGCGCAACAGCAGTTGGAAAGACTGGCCGAGCAAAACCGGCAATTGCAGGACGAGGTGAACAAATGGCGCGCGTATTACGCAAGCCAGTTGGCGGTGGCCAAAACCAACGCGCCGCCTTCGGTCAATGCCACGGCCCAGCCAACGCCGGCCCAGACGGCGCAAAATGTTTCTGTTCCATCGGGGAACGCCAACGCAAGCCGTCCCGCCGGTCCGGCGACAATTACCAGGCCGCGCACGCACACCGTCGCCGCGGGTGAAACAGCGGTGGGCATCGCGCGCAAGTACGGCGTGAAACTGAGCGCATTGGAGGCGGCAAATCCGGACATGAATCCCGCCCGGATTCACGTTGGCCAGGTTTTGGACATTCCGCCGCCGTGAAGGGTTTGCATGATTTCACGCGTCACATTTTTTTTGATAGCGGCATTTTGGGTCGCGATGAACGTGTTGTTGTGGCGCGCGGAGTACGGTTCGCACGGCAGCGAAATTTCCGTGCCGGCGGATTTGGTCTGGCGCAAAATTCTGACCGCGCCGGATATCTCCGCTTTGACCATTTACCAGAACGGGCGCAAGGCTGGTTTCTGCCAATTTTCCACGAGCGTCGAACAGGCCATGGCGGAGTTGGACGAAGACAGGCCGCCGCCGGAAGGACTGGTGGCGAAGAGCGGCTATCAAATACACTGCAACGGCAACGTAAATTTCGGTGATTTCACGAACCGGGTGCGATTCGACGGGCGTCTCGAATTCTCTTCCGCCCGCGCCTGGCGCGAGTTGAATTTGAAATTGTCCATGCGGTATGCGGTGGTGGACATTCATTCCGTCGCCGCGGAACAAACGGTGCGCTTCAAGCTTGCCAGCGACGGCGCGAACTTCGAGCGCGTTCTGAGTTTCGCCAACTTGCAAAATCCCAATGCGCTGTTGCACGTGCTGGGTGGCGGGTTGGCGGACGAACTGGACTTGCCCGTTGTTCCGTCCTCGCCGGCTGCCGTTGCCGACACCGTCAAATGGGAAGCGCACCGTGATCGTATGATAATCGGCCATGAGCCGGTGACCGCGTATCGGCTGGAAACGCGCGTGCTCGATCATCCGATTGTCCTTTACATCAGTTCGCTGGGCGAAATTTTGCGGGTGGAACTGCCCGGCGGCGTGACCGCCGTGCTCGACGAATGGAACAAGCCGTGATTGAACTCGTCCATCTCGTCAAAAAGTTCGGCGACCTCGTCGCGGTCAACGACGTGACACTGACCATCCCGCGCGGGGAATTTTTTGCGATGCTGGGACCGAACGCCGCCGGGAAAACGACCACGCTGAAAATTCTCGCCGGCCTGATGAAGCCGACTTCCGGCAACGCGCGGGTGTGCGGTTTTGACGTGCAAAGGCAACCGCTCGAAGCGCGCCGCCGCGTGGCCTATGTTCCCGATTTTCCGTTTCTCTATGAAAAGCTGACGGCGCGGGAATTTTTCCGCTTCATCGGCCAGTTGTTCCAAATGGATGATGCGCGCATCGCCGTCAACGCGCAGGAATTGATTACCCGTTTTCATCTGGGCGAGTTTGCCGACCTCCCGTTGGAAAGTCTCTCGCACGGCACGCGCCAGCGCGTGGCCATCGTGTCTGCGCTGCTGCACGATCCGGAGGTCTTTGTGGTTGACGAACCGATGGTCGGCCTCGACCCGCAGCACGCGCGCATCGTGAAAGACACGCTCAAGGAACGTTCGCGGGCGGGCATGACCGTGTTGATGTCCACGCACGAACTTAGCGTGGCCGAGGAGATGGCCGACCGCATCGGCATCATCCACGGCGGAAAGCTGATTGCCGTCGGCACGCGCGACGAACTCCGCAAACAAAGCGGCGCGTCCGGCCCGCTCGAAGACGTTTT
>JBEKJN010000209.1:0-5190 GCA_050011235.1 Verrucomicrobiota bacterium
CGGCGATTGCAGGATTTCCCAATTGATGGTCACCGCGATTGAGGTAATCGCCATACGCACAAGCTCGGAAATGACAAAACGTTCGCCGCGTGCCGCTTTAATCAACGCAAGCATAGCGCGCAAATCCTTCACGGCGGACGCAGTGTCGCCTCGATGTAAATCGCAAAGTGCGGCAGTTTCCAATCGCAACGCCGCTATTTTTAGTGAAGCGAGATATAAATTGGTGAAATCGAGGTCGGCAATGCCTTGTTGGTATTTGATCTGAAAATCGAAATTCGGCTTGTCAATAATTTGCCGAAGCAATCCAAATGATTTTTCATTTTCATCGACAGCCGCCGTTACTTCCTCCCAAGAATTGGTTGAGTCGAAGCCGCGAACGTCAGGTTGCTGCGAGCAAATCATCGCTTTCCCCGGGACAACCGTTCTCATAGCAGAACATGAGTTGGTCGTAAGCAAACTTTGGTCGGTTTCAATCAAGACGGCGGCCTCGCGAAAAGTAGCGGCGCTGTTTTGCTCCGGCGGCACTGGCGGTGGAATCACCTGTGACAATTCCATCGGCTCGCCTTTGGCCTTGAGTTCGGCGATGTATGCCTCGGTGGCGGCGCGCAGTTGATAATGATGAACAACAGGAATGAGAATCACGGCAACCAATGCGAGGCCCACGACAATCAATATTTTCCAGCGTTGGCTCATATGGATCGGATTTCAATTTACCAATTGCGCCGATCCAAACGAAACTACAAAATCACCAGCCGTTTGTAACCGAGGCAAGCCTGCAGGAGCCGACGTAAGGAGGCCCACTGCTGGTCGTCGGTCAGCGGTCTCTGAAGAAATATGAGACTCGTTACCTCGTCTCCTGCGGCAAACAAACCGATCAGGCTTTCAGGAAAAACCGCCGCTGTTTTTCGCTGATGGGCATTCCCAGTTTTTCCATCACGGTCAGCATGTCCTCCCAGACCTTGCGTTTCTCACTCGTGGCCTGGTTGCGCAGCAGATAGGCCGGATGATACGTGGGCATAAGCGGGATGCCGCGATACGTTTTCCAGGTGCCGCGCAGTTTCGTGATGCCGATGGTTTTGCCCAGCAACCCTTCCACCGCCGTCGCACCGAGGGCGACAATCACCTTGGGCCGAATTAAATCAATCTGCTCGTGCAGATATGGAATGCACGTGGCCATTTCGTCGCTCGTCGGCTTGCGGTTGCCGGCACTCTGGCCGGGCGTGTCGGGCCGGCACTTCAAAATGTTGCCGATATAAACGTCCGCGCGCTGCAAGCCCGTCGCCTGGATGATTTTCGTAAGCAACTGGCCGGCTTTGCCCACGAACGGTTCGCCCTGTTCATCTTCGTCCGCGCCCGGCGCCTCGCCGATGAACATGAGTTGCGCGTCAATGCTGCCGACGCCAAACGCGACATTTTTGCGCGAGGACGCCAGGTGTTCGCATTTCACGCAGGCCAGCGCCCGTTCGCGCAAAGCGGCAAACGCGGCGGCCTTCGCCTGCGGATCGAGCGGCGTCCCTTGGCTTGGGACCGTTTCGCCCGGCAAAGCCAGCAGGGTTTCCTGCTCGGCAAGAGGCGCAGGAACGGGCGAACGTGGCGGCGCGACGGAAGCTGTTTTTGGGTAGGGACGGGCCGCCGGCCCGTCCGATTTGAGAGACGGACTTTCCATCGGACGCGCGGGCCGCGCGTCCCGACCTGCAGCCGGCTGCGACAAAGCGCGGAGGGTTTCTTGTGAAACGTTAACATGGCGCACGCCGCGCGATTGCAAATCCTCCAGATGTCGAATCGTCGCGTCGAGCAGTTGTTCGTAGGCGCCAGCCATTGGGATAATTGTAGTCAAAGGCGCTGCGGCGCACAAAAATTACTTATCCACAACGGCGGCCGTAGCCGCATGAAAATTTTCCAACCGGTTCCGCGGATCATGTATGTTTGGTCGCCGTTGAGAAGTTTGCGATAAATCGCTGTTGAGTTGTGGCCCAAGTTGGAATAAAAGCATAAGAAATGGCTAAAACCCTTCTTGTCACCGGCTCGTCCGGTTTGATTGGCTCGGAAGTCTGCGCGTTTTTTGCCGCGCAAGGTTTCGTGGTTCACGGCGTGGACAACAACCAGCGCGCCACGTTCTTTGGCCCGCAGGGTGACACGCGCTGGAACCAGCAGCGCCTGCTCGCCACGCTCAAAGGTTTTCAGCACCATGAACTCGACATCCGCGACCGCCCCGGTGTGCTCTCCCTCGTAAAGCGGATCAAACCCGGCCTCATCGTGCACACGGCGGCGCAGCCTTCGCATGATCGCGCGGCGGCGATTCCGTTTGACGACTTCGACACCAACGCCGTCGGCACGCTGAACTTTCTCGAGGCCGCGCGGCAGGCGTGTCCGGAATCGCCCTTCGTCCACATGTCCACGAACAAGGTTTATGGCGACGCACCCAATCGCATTCCACTCGTGGAGCTGGAGACGCGCTGGGATTACGCCGACCCGGCCTACGCGCACGGCATCCCGGAGACGTTCACGATTGACCAGTCCACGCACTCGCTGTTTGGCGCGTCAAAGGTCGCCAGCGATGTGCTCGCGCAGGAATACGGTCGCTACTTCAAAATGCCCACGTGCTGCCTGCGCGGCGGTTGCCTCACCGGTCCACACCACAGCGGCGTGGAGTTGCACGGTTTTTTGAGCTATCTTGTGAAATGCAATTGGGAAGGCCGTGAATACAAGGTTTTCGGATACAAAGGCAAACAGGTGCGTGACAACATCCACTCGTATGACGTCGCGCGGTTCGTGTTTGAATTTTATTCGGCGCCGCGCTGTAGTGAGGTCTACAACCTCGGGGGCGGCAGGGAAAATTCCTGCTCCGTGCTGGAGGCGTTCAAACTGGCGGAAAAATTTTCCGGCCGCGCAATGAAATGTGCCTACGTCGAACAAAACCGCGTGGGCGACCACATCTGCTATTACAGCGACCTGCGCAAAATGCGCGCGCATTATCCCAAGTGGGACATCACCAAAAGCCTCGAACAGACCATCAAAGAAATTGTCGAGGCCTGGCAAAAACGAAAATGAAAATTCTCATCACCGGCATCTGTGGATTCGTGGGCAGCACGCTCGCGCGCGCACTGTGCGAAACGCATCCGGACTGGCAGATTGCCGGCCTCGACAATTTCATCCGCCCCGGCAGTGAAACGAACCGCGAGCCGCTGAAAAAACTCGGCGTGAAAATTTTTTACGCGGATTTGCGGAACGCCAGCGATTTCGAAACCCTGCCGGCGGTGGACTGGGTTATTGACGCCGCTGCGAATCCCAGCGTGCTGGCCGGGGTGGACGGTCGCATGAGCAGCCGCCAGTTGGTGGAACACAACCTCGGCGGCACGGTGAACCTGCTGGAGTTTTGCAAGGCGCATCGCGCCGGCTTCGTTTTGTTGAGCACCAGTCGCGTTTATTCCGCCAAGCCGCTGGCGGAACTGAAAGTTGAGACCGTGCAGAAGGCGTTTCGGCCCGTGCTGAAAAAATCCGTGCCCGGTTTGAGCGTGGACGGTGTCGGCGAAGATTTTCCCACCGCGCCGCCGGTTTCTCTTTATGGCGCCACCAAACTTGCGTCCGAGACGGTAGCGCTCGAATACGGCGAAATGTTTTCGTTCCCCGTCTGGATCAACCGATGCGGCGTGCTGGCGGGCGTGGGCCAGTTTGGCCGCTCCGATCAGGGCATCTTCGCTTACTGGCTGAACTCGTGGCTGCGAAAGCAGCCGCTGAAATACATCGGTTTCGACAGCCGGGGCCATCAAGTGCGCGACTGTCTGCATCCGCGCGACCTGCTGCCGCTGCTCGAAAAACAGATTGCGTCCAATGACAAGAACAAGGCGCGGGTGCAAAACGTCTCCGGCGGCGTGAAGTCCGCGATGTCGCTGGCGCAGTTAAGCGATTGGTGTGCCGCGCGTTGGGGCAAGCACCCGGTGACCAGCGACCCGAGGCCGCGTCTGTTCGACGTTCCGTGGATGGTTTTGGATTCCGCGCTGGCGAAGCAACAATGGGGCTGGCAACCGGCGACGCCCACAATGGAAATTTTGGAAGGGATCGCGGTCCACGCGGAACAGAATCCGCGTTGGCTGGAATTGTCCGCGCCATTATGAACGAACCCACGCGTCGAGACGATTTGAAGCTCTTGTCGGTTGTCATCCCGTCGCGGGACGAGGAGGGGTGCATTGCCTCAACGGTTGAGCATCTGCATTTGGAGTTAAGCCTGCAAAAGGTTCCACATGAAATCGTGGTCGTGGATGATGGCAGCACGGATTCGACCTGGAAAATCTTATGCGAGTTGAAGAACAAGATTGCCGAGCTCGCGCCCGCGCAAAACACAGGCCTGCACGGTTTTGGGCGCGCCATCATAGGGGGATTGAACCAGATGAAAGGCGACGCCGTCGTCATTATGATGGCCGACGAATCAGATGATTGCCGCGACGTGGTGCGTTACTGGAAATTGCTGAACGAGGGCTGGGATTGCGTGTTCGGCAGCCGGTTCATCAAAGGCGGCGGAACGATTGATTATCCGCCGGTGAAATACGTCGTGAACCGTCTGGCAAATTTTTTCATCAAGGTGCTGTTTCACATCCCGCTCAATGACACGACCAACGCGTTCAAAGCCTACCGGCGCGAAGTAATTGATGGCTGCCGTCCGCTGATCGCGCCGCACTTCAACCTCACAGTCGAACTGCCGCTCAAGGCCATCGTGCGCGGCTTCACCTGGACGACGATGCCCGTCACGTGGAAGAATCGGCGCACGGGCATGGCGAAATTGAAGATCAAGGAGATGGGCAGCCGCTATTTCTTCATCTGTTGCTACGTCTGGCTGGAAAAATATTTCAGCCGCGGTGATTACCGGAAAAAGTAGCGGTCACCCGCGGCGAAAATGGCGGTGCCCGGCGGTTGGTTCCCGGGCGGATTTGGCTTGCAGGTCTTAATGGCCAAAGCGTAGGTTTCAACTCAATGAGAAGATTTCTAAGCGCCGCCTTCCATCGCGTCACTGGCCTGCTTTCGACCCGCGCCGCCGCACTGAAAGGCGTCGCCATTCCCGGCAAATTTCAAGAATATAAAGCCAAAGCTGAACAGGGAGATGCCGAGGCTCAATTCAATCTGGGTTTCTGCTACGATGATGGCCGTGGCGTGGTGAAGAATTATACTAAGGCGGCGAAGTGGTATCGCAAGGCC
>JBEKJN010000210.1:0-5136 GCA_050011235.1 Verrucomicrobiota bacterium
GCGTTTTCAGAAACAGGCACGGTGACCTGCCATTGGCTGACGACAATTTGCGGAGATGGAGAGACCACCATCCAAGTGCCCGAAGCCAGATTCGTGCTCGTCAGAAGTGTAAAACCGGCCGAGGCCACCGGCCACGACAAGGTCAGGCTGCCACCGGATGCGGACGCGCTGATGGCCGGACTTGCGGCGCTCAACAATTGGTTCGGACCGAGCACCTGCGTGGCCGCGATTTCATTTGTAGTCAATGCGCCATTGTAGATGCGGAATTCGTCAATGGTCCCTTGCATGCCCGGGTCAGGCCAGTTGTCCGCGCCGATGATATTACGAACAGCTTGCACACCCGACATCGGAATGGTCACGTTGTAATTTGCGCCAGCCAGCACGCCATTGAGGTAAATGGCCACGTACCCCGCCGGCGGGTTGAAAACCGCGGTGATATGCACGTTGGTACTGCCATCCAAGCTGCTTCCTGAGCCGAGATCAATGTATTGATAGTCAACATTCGCGTTGTCGGAATCAGAAATCCCGGCGATCGTCGAGTTGTCACTGGCGTGAACACACACATGAATGTCGTATTCCGACTGGCCCCCGGCGTCCCGGTTGCCGAAGTCGAACAGATTGGCCCAGGTGTATTGACCGGCTTTGATGCTGGCCCAGGCTTCCACGGTTACCGCCGGATCGTTGTCGTTGGTGCCAATGCCATACATAGGATTATTGGTGAGGATACCTGCCGGTAACTGCAAGTAGTCAGATGCAGGCGCGACCGAAGTTGTGTTGGGAAGCACCAGTTGGCCGCCGCTGATGGTGGCATTGCCAACCAGTGTGCCGTTGGCACTGCCAACCGAGTCGTTCGCCGTGCCATCGTTGAAACTGTAACGATGCACGAGCGCCGTCGGGACATAGACGACCTGCAGGGATTGCGTGGCGGACAAACCCAGACTCGCGTAGGTGGCAATAATGTTCGTCGTCCCCGAACCCACGCCGGTAATGTTGCCGTTGCTGTCCACGACCGCGATGTTCGTGTCGGCCGAGGTATAAGTGATGGCGTGATTGGCATTGGTGGTGAGATTGATCCAGTTGCCGGACTGCTGCCCCCAGACCGTGGACGCGACCAGTTGGCCGCTGTTGATGGGCGAAGCGAATTGCAACAGCAGGTTGGTACAGGAATTGATACCGCTGGCGGTGAGCCGGATAATGGAAAGCGAATAGGCCGGGAGCGTGAGCGAGAAACTTGTTCCCCCGTTGGCAATCGAATTGGTAACCGGAAAAACATACGTCGGCGACGCCAGGGAATTTCCATTCGTCGAACTGCCCGAAGTCAATTGGATGACCGTGGCGCTCGACGCGATGGAATTAACGCCGGTAACATTAAACGTCGTGGCCAGCGACGCGCTGCCAGGATTGACCGCCTTGACAATGATCTGGCCGCTGGACCGCAACAGACTGCTGGAGGCGTAAAGCGAGGTTGTCCCCGAAACAACGGTGGGCAGGACGACATCGCCGCGATTTTGACTGAACAATTCCTGGACGTAATACGATGGCGTGCCGAACACCCCCCGCGAGCTGTCGTAGTAAATCATGTCGGGTTGCCACTGCATCCCGTTCACATTCGCAAACAGCGGCGCGTAAGAGGCCATTTGAACGATGTCTGAGTTGCGCTCCAAGCCGGTCATGAACGCCGCTTCGGCCAATGCGGAGATGAGGTTGCCATAAGTGCCGTAGCCGGACGTGACGGCATATTCGCCTACAAAAACTTTCGCCCCGTTGCGGCTGTAATTGTCATACATCGTCGCATAGGAGGAATAGAAAGTGATCCAGCTCGAATAGTAGTGCTGGTCCTGAATTTCCACCGGCCGGCTCCAAGGAGGGCCTCCCGGCCAATTGCCGGGCGCAATCAAATGGATGGACGGGTAATTCGATTTGATCGCATCGTAAAACAACGTGTAACGCGCGTCATAATACGAGCCGCCGTTTTCGTTGCCGATTTCCATGTATTTCAAATTGAATGGCGCGGGATGTCCGTTGGCCGCGCGCAGCGCGCCCCAGGTCGTGTTTGTATCGCCGTTCGCATACTGGATCGCGTCGAGCGCGTCCTGCACCCACGGCCCCATCTGCGCCAGCGGAACGGTGTTGTTGGTGCTGCCGTTGTAGCCGAGCGCGAGGCCGCAGTTGATTCCATAGAGCGGTTCCATGCCCATGTCTTCGCAAAACTGAAGGAACTCGTGGAAGCCGAAACCGTCGGTGGACCAGTAGCCCCAGGCGTCGTCCATATGGCCCGGTCGCTGCGCGATGTCGCCGATGGTTTTTTTCCAACGAACGGCATTGGTGATGTTTGCGCCCTCAATGAAATTTCCGCCCGGATAACGCAGGAACGACGGATGCAACGCCGCCAGCATGTTCGCCAGGTCCAATCGCAAGCCGTTGGTGCGGCTGTAAAACGTCGCGCTCGGGAATAATGAAACGACATCCAGCCAGATCGTACCGGCATTGGTGATGCTTAAGACGATGCGCGCGTTCGTATCCGTGCCGCTCGATACCAGTGACGCGGCGAAATGCTGCCAGCTGGTGGTCAAGCCGCTGAACGAGGCCTGCGCGTAAACCGTGCTGCCGCTGGCGTTCTGCAATTGCGCGATGACCGGTCCGCCAAAGCCGCTTGAACCCATCGCATAAAAATTCAAATTGTAAGTCGCACCCGCCTGAAGCGACATGCCCCAGAAACCGGCGTTGCCCGCCCCGACGCTGCCGGTGCCGGATTGCATCGTCAGTTTCAGCGAATTGAGAATGTTGGTGTTTAACGGCTGGGTGGGGTCCACGCTCATCGTCCCCGTCGCCGTGCCCTGAGTGACGAGCGTCCAGTAGTTGGCGTTGGTCGGGGTGTAAAACGAACGGTTGCGAACCATCTCGGCGTAAAGGCCGCCCTCGCCGGCAAAATTGATCTCCTCAAAAAAAATCCCGAACAGATTGGAACTGATGATCGCGCCGGGCTGGCCGGCCTGAATCGTTATCACCGCGCCGGCCTGCGCTTGAACCGCAAATGCAACAAAAGTCGTTGCCAGAACAATCCCAAGGTGAAAAGCCCGAAAACCTATTTGAACCGAATTTATTTTTTCCATAAAGAATGTGGGTTCATGGCCATTGCATCGGGAAGGTCATCTGATCAGACGGAAAAAGGTTGTGTTGTTCGTCATCGGCAGCGTCAGTTGCCATAGGTCGTTGCCGAGCGTGGGCGAACTGCTGACCGGAGACCACACGGCATTCGTGCCCAAAGTCGGACTGGATTCAGTGGTAAAGCCGATACCGTAGGATGGCCGGGTCAGCGTAATTTTCGAGGCGGCAGCGGACACGCCAAGGTTGATCGGCAGTGCGAGAACGTCCGGACCGGATCGGACATTTGCGGCAATTTCCGCAGGTGTCAGGCGGCCATCGTAGATGCGAAATTCGCCAATCGCCGCGTTGAGCCAGGCGTCGGTGCCAAACAGGGAGCGGCCGATGAATGACCACGCCGAGCTGACGCTGTTCAACGGCGGGGTCGCGCTGGTGACCGCACTGAGAAGAACCCCGTTCGTGTAAATCGCATTGTAACCGTTCACCGGATCAATAATGCAATCCACCTGCAACGCAAGGTTGTCGAAGGTTTCCGACGAGGTGACATTCAACGTGCCGTCCGTCGTGGCCAGTCCCAACTGTGCGGTGTTGGAAACGGTGTGCGGGCTGAAAGACAGGTAGTTTTGGCCCACCGAGTTGGAGCTGTCCCCAAAGTCAAAGACCTGTGCCCAGTTTCCATTCACACCAAAGGCGGCCCAGAATTCGATCGTGGCGGCGGAAGAGCCGGAAACCAATCCACTGGGCAGATTCACGTAATCACCGGAAGCCCCCGTAAGCTGCAGGGCATTGTTCGTGATCGTGGCGTTGCCTTGGAGTATCCCGTGCGCCATGCCAATGGAATCCCAGACCACGTTTGATGTGTTTGACGCAAAGCTGTAGCGATGCGCCAGCGCGGGCGGGGCATAAGCGAGGTCTTTGATTTCAGCGCCGCTCAAGGCCCGGCCGAAAATGCGAAACGAACTGATCTCACCGCTAAACAGCGGGTCGGCTGCAAACTGGCTATGGCCGATGTAATTGGTGCGGGCAAGCGCCTGCCAGGGACGGACGGTCAGATTGTTGTTAGTGGCAATGGGAATTCCGTTCAGATAAAGCAATCCGACCGAGCCATCCAAGGTGACAGCGACATGGCACCAGGAATTTGTGGGCAGCGCGGCGGGCGCTTCAATCCTCTGTTCCGCGCCGTTGCCGTTGGTGGTGATGGCAAAGCGCATGTCGCCGGAGCTTGCCCGCGGCGTGAGGAACAAGTACTCGCTCGTGCCGGTGCCAAAATCAAAGACGCGCTGCCAGGTCGCGCCGCCGTACCATTTGACCCAGGCTGTAAAGGTGCTGGCGTTGGCGACCGGGTCCGGCAACAAGACGTATTGCGAAACGCCGTTGAGACTGAGCACGCTGCCAAAGCCCGGTTCGTTGGTGATAACCGACCCGTTCTCCAAAGTGCCGTTGTAAAGTCCGCTGTCATCGCTGGCATCAACGTTGAAGGGGTAAAACGCACTCCAGTCATTGGTGAAAACGGGCCAGCCATTTGTACTCCAGGTGAGCCGGCCGATCCCCAACGTGGCCGTGCCGCCATTGTTGCCGTCATAATAGTGATAGGTGAACCAATTCGTGCCATTGACATTCAAGATGGCGGCGTGGCCGGGACCGATGAAGCGACCGGAGCTTTCGAGAAACATCGTGCCGCCGCCGGTTAACATGCTGGCGCCGCCCTTGTCGAGGTAGGGACCGGTGACACTGGTGCTGCGGCCCACACGGATATTGTAGGTGCTGTCAATGCCGGCGCAACAGCCCCCCCAGTTCAGAAACAGGTAGTAATAGCCGCCGTGTTGGTATAGACACGAACCCTCGGTGGTGTTGCTGAAATAATTCGTGCTGTTATCGGCAATTTTGGTTATGGGCGAATTGGTGGCAATGCGTTTGCCGGTGGCGGGATCAAGTTGCATCACCAGGATGCCGTCAGAGTATGAGCCGAACGACATCCATACCGTGCCGTTGGTGTCCACGAGAACGCTCGGGTCAATGCAGTTGTAGGCG
>JBEKJN010000211.1:0-5128 GCA_050011235.1 Verrucomicrobiota bacterium
CCATTCGCCGACCGCGCAGGCGCTCAAGGAGAAGCTCGGCATTCCCGCGAAAACCACGATTTACCGTTCCACCGGCTGCCGGGAATGTCGCAACACCGGATTTTTTGGCCGGCACGCGATTTTCGAGTGGATGGACAGCGACAGCGAAATCCGGCAACTCGTTTTGAAAAACGCCTCGTCCGACCAGATTCGCGACGCCGCCCGCCACGCCGGCATGAAAACGCTGGCCGAAGACGGCTGGCGCCTCGTCCGCATGGGCATCACGACGGTCGAAGAAGTTTTGAGCGTGACCACCGCCAAGGAGGTGGAGCAGACAACGAAGGACAAAACGGCCGAGTCCCAAACCCCCGCCGGCATCGCGGTGACAAGGTAAAAATATGAGTTGGGAACATCCAACATCCAACATCCAACATCCAACGCTCAATATCCGGGCGCGTGTGTTCATTGGAAGTTCGATGTTCGATGTTCGACGTTGGATGTTTTCCTAAAAATCAAATGCCCACCTTTCAATACAGAGCGTTGCAAACCGACGGCACCATTGCGGAGGGCCAGCTTGACGCCGCAGGCCGGCCCGACGCGCTGCGCCAGATGGAAACGCTGGGATTGCGTCCGGTGAACCTGGTGGAAAAGGCGGCCGCTGCCGCGAAAAACGGTTCGGGCCTGCCGGCCGGTTTGGAAAAACTCGGAAAAATTTCCTTCAAATTCCAAACGCAAAAAGTCTCGGTGAAAGCGCTGGAAAATTTCACGCGCCTGCTGTCCAGCCTGCTGGCCGCAGGCGTGCCGTTGAGCCGCGCGCTGGTGATTCTTTACCGGGAAGCCACGTCTCCGTTCGTTTCGGCGAAGTGGAAGGAAATTCATGATTTGGTCGTGGACGGCATGTCGCTGGCCGACGCGATGGCGAAATCGCCGGAGGTTTTCCCGCGGGTTTACGTCGCGATGGTGGAAGCCGGCGAAGCCGGCGGATTTCTCGACGTGGTGCTGGCGCAAATCGCCGATTTCCAGTCGCGTGAAAAAGAACTGAAATCGAAGGTGCTGAGCGCGATGATTTATCCGTGCATTCTGTTTTGCCTCGCGCTGGTTGTGCTGACAGTGCTGCTGGTGTTTTTTATTCCAAGATTCCAGAAGGTCTTTGCGAGCGTTCACGGCACACTCCCGTTGATCACCCAGCTCATCATCGGCATCAGCCACGTCGTGCGTTCCTATGGATTGTTCGTCGCGGCGGGCCTGGTTGGCGCGGGATTTCTGGTGCGCACCTGGTTCGCTTCCGAAAAAGGCCGCCGCGTCTGGGAGCGGCTGGTGCTGCACTCGCCGCTCATCGGCCCGCTGGTCGCGCAATTCGCGATGGCGCGCTTCTGCCGGATGCTGGGCACGCTGCTCGGCGCGGGCGTGCCGCTCGTGCAGGGCCTGAACGTCGCGCGCCGTTCCATCGGCAACCAGATTCTCGTGGATGCCGTCGGACAATCCATCCAGCGCGTCCAACAGGGCGGCCGGCTGGGACAAAGTCTCGCGGACTGCAAGGATTTGTTCACCGGTTCCGTTTTGGAAATGGTTTCGGTGGCGGAGGAAAGCGGCAAACTCGACACCGAACTCGTCCGCATTGCCAGCGTCACCGAGATGGATTTGGATCGCAACCTGAAAACCGCGGTGGCGTTCGCCGAACCGCTGATGCTGTTTTTGATTGCCGGGTTCATCGGCATCATTTTCATCGGCATGCTGCTGCCGGTGTTCTCGCTGCAGGATTACATCAAATAAAATTTAACACCTGACAAACCATGAAAATTCAAATCCGAACTCCGAACTCCGAACTCCGAACTCGCCGCCGCGCTTTCACGCTCGTCGAAATGTTGCTGGTCATCACCATCATCGGCATCCTCGCGGCACTGGTCGTGCCCAAAATGGTGGGCCGCAGCGAACAGGCGCGTCAAGCGGCGGCCCACGCCGACATTTCCTCGATCAAAACCGCGCTCGACGCATTCGAAGTGGACAACGGTTATTACCCCAAGAGCCTGCAGGACCTGTTCCAGCAACCGAGCAACGCCAAAAACTGGCACGGGCCGTATTTGGATAATGTTCCGCAGGATCCGTGGGGCAACCCTTACGTTTACACCTATCCCGGCAGGCACAACGCCAATTCCTACGACCTGATGTCGGTCGGACCGGATGGCAAAGCCGGAACAGACGATGATATTGGCAACTGGTCAAAATAAATCGGGTATCACCAATGAACGCGCGAGTTAAAAAATTTGGACTGCGGTGGCAGAGCGAAGCGGCGACACCGCTTTTCGCCCGTTCGCGCCTTGTCCAAAAGCGGCGTGGCGCTTCGCTTCCCGCCGCACTCCAAAGCGCCTTCACGCTGATCGAATTGATTCTCGTTCTGGCGCTGCTGGTCATCGTCACGTCGTTGGCAGCACCGGCGATGTCGAATTTCATTCGCGGGCGCGCGCTGGATTCGGAGGCGCGGCGGTTGATGGCGTTAATCCACGCCGGGCAGAGCCGCGCCGTTTCGGAAGGCATGCCGATGGTGCTTTGGGTGGACGAAAAACAAGGCGCCTACGGTCTCCAAGCGGAGACAACCGGTCGAAGCGGCGATCCGAAGGCGGAAGACCTGACGTTGGACGAATATTTGCAGATCGTGGTCGTGAATACCGGTTCGGCGGGCACGACCAAGTTTGGCAGTTTGCCGGCAATCCGTTTTTTGCCGGATGGCACGGTGGATGAAAACAGTCCGCAAAAGTTGCGCCTGACGGACGCCAAGGGCCATGCCCTGTGGTTGATCGAATCGCGCGACCGCAACGGTTATGAAATTCAGGACAACGACAAATAAAGGTAGGGACGCCGCGCTGCGGCGTCCGGTCGGCGCAGCGCGCCGACCCTGCCAAAGCGCGGCTTTCACGCTGGCCGAGGTGCTGGCGGCGATGTTGTTTCTGGCCATCGTCATTCCGGCGGCCGTGGAAGCGATGCACGTGGCCAGTCTCGCTGGCGAAGTCGCCGCGCGCAAAGGCGTGGCGGCCCGCATCGCCGACCGGGTTTTGAACGAAAGCCTGGTGATGACCAACTGGAACCTGGGTTCACAAAACGGAACCGTCACTGAAGGCGCCGAGGAATTCCGCTGGGCGCTGAGCAGCCAGAACTGGCCGGTGAACACGATGCAGTTGCTGACGGCGGAGGTGAAATTTTCGGCACAGGGCCATGATTATTCGGTCAAGTTGAGCACGCTGGCGAATTTGCAGGCGCAGCCCCTGACCACGATGGGTTCGCAGCAATGAAAATCAACTTCCAAAGAAATAAATTGCCGATTACCGGTTGCAGATTGCCGATTGGCCGGCAGGCCGCGGGCTCGTCCACAAATGCACTTCGCACTTCACACTTCGCACTTCGCACTTTCACGGCGTTCACGCTCATCGAAATGATCCTGGCGGTGGGCGTCGCGGCGCTGGTGCTGGCCGTCATTGGCAGCGCCTTCTTCGCCGCCTTGCATCTGCGGGAGGTGACGCAGGCGGCGGTGGACGGAGCGACGCCGGTGGACCTGGCGCTGGCCGTGATGCGTCGTGACCTACAGTGCGTGATGACACCCACCAACGGCACCAGCAAGATTTTGTCCGGCGATTTCCGGGTCGGGAGCCTGACCAGTCCCGGCGTCAGCCAGCCCGTGGCCATTGAAATGTTCACTGCCACCGGCGCTCTGCGCGACAACGCGCCGTGGGGCGACATCCAGAAAGTCACCTACGAATTGAAAGACCCGGCGGACCGCAACGCGCCGGGCAAGGATTTGTATCGCAGCGTCACCCGGAATATCATGGCCGCCACCACGCCCGACGTGCAGGACCAATGGATGCTGGGCGGCGTGCAAAACATCGAATTTTCCTGTTTCGACGGTTCGCAATGGTCCGACTCCTGGGACACCACCGGCGTCACGGCGGTGAACACCAACCTGCCGGTCGCCGTCCGCGTGCGGATTCAATTGGCGGGAAACAACTCCGCCAACACGCAGCCGATTGAAATCCTCGTGCCGATTGATTCGCAATCGCGCACAAACGCCGTGCTTAACACGACTGCCAACGGAAACTGAAATGAAATTGCCCAATTCAAAAATCAAGTTTGATGCGCAGCACGAAGGCGGCTCGGTGCTCATCATTGTGCTTTGGATTGCCATCGGCCTGGTCAGCATCGCGCTTTACTTTGCAAACGCGATGACGTTCGAGCTGCGCGCGTCGGACAACCGCGCCTCCGGCCTCGCCACGGACCAGGCCATTGAGGGCGCGGCGCGCTACGTCAGTTGCGTGCTGGCCAATTTCTCGACGAACGGCGCAATGCCGGACAAAACCCAGTACACCTGCGAGGCCGTGCCGATTGGCGACGCGCGTTTCTGGCTCATCGGCCGCGATCCGTCCGGCACACCTTCGTCCGAACCGTATTTCGGCCTGATGGACGAAGGCTCAAAATTGAATTTGAACACCGTCAACACCAACATGCTTTCGTACCTGCCCGGCATGACGCCCGATTTTGCCCAAGCCATCACGGACTGGCGCAGCACCAACAGTTCCGGCACCTACGCGTTGAATTACGCGCAACTGGGCTACCAGGAAAAGAACGCGCCGTTTGAAACGGTGGACGAACTGCGGCTGGTGTATGGCGCGACGATGGACCTGCTGGCCGGCGAGGACATCAACCGCAACGGCGTGCTCGACGCGAATGAAAAAAGTTTGAACGGCAACGGCCAGGTTGATCCCGGCTTGTTGGAATACGTGACCGTCTATACCCGCGAACCGAACTTCCATTCTGACGGCTCGTCGCTGACGAACGTGAACACAGCGACTGAAGCCCAATTGCAGACGTTTTTCCAGAACGCCGGCGTCGGTAACGCGAGCGGCCTCGCCAGCGCCATTTACAACCACATTCACCCTACTAGCACAAGCCAGGCGAACACATTTTCTGGTATTTTGAATTTCTGCTTGTTTTGCCGGAGGCAGGGCATGAGTTCGGATGACTTTGCAAAGATTGGCAACGATGTCACCACCAGCACCTCCGCCTACATTCGCGGGCGCGTGAACGTCAACACCGCCGGCGCCGACGTGTTGACCGCGTTGTTGACGGGGGCCGGTCTTGACCAAAACACCGCGTCGGGCAC
>JBEKJN010000212.1:0-5119 GCA_050011235.1 Verrucomicrobiota bacterium
GCCGCGAGGTCGCCCGCGCCCTTGGATTCGCCGCCGGAATTAATCAGCCCCGCCCGCCCGGCGTAACAGTTCAAAACCTGATAACGGCAAAGGTCAATCGGATGGTCGGTGGTCAGTTCCGTATAAACGCGCTCGTCGGTCTTGCCGTATTTGGTTCCACCGGCGTTGAGCGCGTTGTAGCCGCCGTTGTTCTCCGGCAATTTTTGCTTGATGATGTCGGCTTCGATGGTGACGCCGAGATGATTGGCCTGTCCAGTGAGGTCGGCGCTCACGTGATAATCCTTTTCCTTGGTCTTGAACGCGCTGTTGCGCAGGTAGCACCACAGGACGGTGGCCATGCCGAGTTCATGCGCGCGCTTGAAGGCGAGGCTGGTCTCCACAATCTGCCGCGTGGATTCGTCTGAGCCGAAATAAATTGTCGCGCCGACGGCCACCGCGCCCATGTTCCACGCCTGCTCAACCTGGGCGAAATATACCTGATCAAACTTGTTTGGGTAGGTGAGCAATTCGTTGTGGTTCAGCTTCACAAGGAACGGGATTTTGTGCGCGTATTTGCGGGACACCGCGCCGAGCACGCCGAGCGTGGAGGCGACGGCGTTGCAGCCGCCTTCCATGGCCAGCTTCACAATGTTTTCCGGATCAAAATAATCAGGGTTCTTCGCAAAGCTCGCGCCCGCGGAATGTTCGATGCCCTGGTCCACCGGCAGGATGGACATGTAACCCGTGCCGGCCAGCCGGCCCCGGTTGAACAACGCCTGCAGACTGCGCATTACTTGTGGGTTGCGGTCGGATAGCGCAACGATGCGATCCACGAAATCCGGTCCCGGCACGTGCAACCGCTCCTTGGACACCGCTTTGCATTTATGTTCCAGAAGACCCTTGGCGGCATCGCCCAGCAATTTTTCAATTTCAGCATTCATAATTCAATAATCTCAATCGTTCGAAACTTTACGGCTTACCCCATCCTTCAGACGCCAAACTTAAACGGTTTTGGCGCGGGCGGCGCAAGCTCAATTTTGCTTTAGACAACGTAGCGGACGGCAACGGACACGGCTTGTTCCATTTTGTTTTTTAGTCACCGGATTTTGCGCAGTCACCGGAAACAGTCTCTGCGACTCTGTGTATTTGCGTTGAAACAATTCGTATTCAACAGCGACTTTTCAATGGGCTTCCGGACCGGCGACAAGTTTCAAGCCCCAGTCGTCGTCCGAAGGCAGCACCGGCAAAGTTATCCGGCTCGAGTCGTCGGCGGTGACGATGCCGTTGCCCGCCTTCGACCCGTTTTCACCGCAAGCCTTCTTCGGCTTGACTTTGACTGGTGTTAAACATAGTTTTACGTCATGATCAAGTCCATTACCAAGATTGGAAATTCGCAGGGACTCATTTTTGACTCGGCATTGCTCGACCTGGCGCGGTTGAAGGCCGGTGACCGGGTTGATTTGACGGTGCACGAAGGCGGTACCATCACGCTCACACCCATTCGTCCGACAATTGAATCACGCAAAGCTGCCACCACCACGAAACGGTTGATTCGCAAGAATTCTGCATTGTTCCGCCGGTTATCATGAGCGCCCTGGCTCATCCGACGGTGGCGGCGGTCAAGGCCATTCATGCCGAAGTGCTCGCGGCGCATGGCGGTTCGCCCGGGTTGCGCGATGCGGCGCTGTTGGAATCTGCTCTGGCTGCGCCCCAAGCGACGATGATGGGAAAACGGCTTTTGACCGACCCCGTTGAAGTTGCGGCGGCTTATTTTTTTTTCCTCTGCCGCAATCATCCTTTTGTGGACGGCAACAAGCGGACAGCTTTGGCGGCGTGCCTAGTTTTTCTAGACAGCAATGGGTTGCTCCCGTCAGACAAACTGCCCGTGGATGATTGGGAGGTGCTGGTTTTAGACGTGGCAGCAGGCAGGTTGGACCGCGATCAGGCAACCGTCCGTCTTCGAAAATTACTGCGGGCGCTGAAGAAATAAGATTGCGCCTAAGGAATCGGAAGTAAAAGCGCCGGTTTTTCAGTGCGCTTCCGGAGCGGTGACCAGTTTCAACCCCCAGTCGTATTTCGAAGGCAGTTCCGGCAAGGCAATCCGGCCCGAGTTGTTGGCGGTGACGATGCCGTCGCCCGTCTTCGACCATTGGCCGTTGCGGGAGTTGAACCAATCCGCGCGATAAGTCGCATAAGGCAACGCCCCGCGGATGATGTTGGTGCCCGGACAATCCTTCTCGAAATAGGCGAGGAAAAATTTTTGGTCCGGTGTGCGCGCGCAATATGCCCAGCCGGTGTAACCCTTGGTCACATGCGTTTCGCTCGGGGAAACCAGGTTCGCATCTGGAACCAGTTCCTCGTAGCGATGGCCTTCGCACAGCACGAACGTTTTCAGATATTGCATTTGATTGGCCGAATTCCACTGAAACGCCTTCCACATCGTCGGATCGGAGCCCGGTTCGATGTCCGCGCCCCAAATCCCCTGCGCTCCGTAAACATGGCCGGCGAAACCGCCGGAAAGAAAACTGCCGTAGATGCCCGAGCGCACGTCGCGGTCGTCGGCTTCCGTGCCGCCGGGCGCGCCATACGGATAGGGCGGCGTGTAACGCCGGTCATTCATGCCCGAGTAATACGGTTCGCCGTTCAGCGCGGGCCGCGCGGGCGTCGCGTGAAAAATCTCCGTGAGATACCAGTAATATTCGTGTTCCCGACCGTTGCCGATTTGATGGTACGTCAGCCATTTGTTCTCGTCCGGCCCGCCAAAGTTCACCAGACTCGACACCGACGAGTTGCACGACACGAGCGTTCCGAACGGCGGATGGCCATATTCCTCGATGACGCGGTTGGCAGCGTCATTGAGTTGCTGTGTGGTGGCGGTCATTTGCGGCCAGTCGTAATGAATCGGGCTGAAAAGGCAGTTGTTCGCCTGGTACCGGCTCCAGACGTATTGGATGTAGCGGCTGTAGGATTCCCGCCAGTTGTAATACTTCGCCCAGCACGACGTGAGGTCGCGCCGCGCCACTTCAATCATCGGAATGAAACCCTCCGCATTCAGGTAATCCATTTTGCGGTCCAGATATTTGAAATAATCCGGATTGATGCGGTCCACGTCCGGAAAGACCTGCTCGTAACCGGGGACTTTACCCGGGAACAAAAACGCCCGGCCGCCCTCGTTCGACATGTCTTTCGCGTGCCATTGATCGCGCGGTCTGTGATTGGCGATGTCGCCCTGGTCAACCCACGCCGAGCGCACGCCGAGGTCGGCTTTCGTGTCCAGCCAGATTTCCCACGGCTGACCGTCGTTGGCCCAGTTCGGGAACGCGGCGATGATGGCCACGCTGTTGAATCCCTGACTTTTTCGCAGACGCACGTAATCCTTGAACCCCGCGTCCGGCCCGATGGGACGTTCTACGTCATCGTCGTTCCATTTGAAGCGGAACGTTCCCGCCGCATACCAGGTATCGCCCAACAAGACGAACGGCGTGCCGTCGGCGTATTCAAAGGCGTGGCCGTTCGCGGACGGCTGGATAAACCCGCGCCGGATGGACATGGCCGCCTTGTCGGCCTCGGACCACTCGACGGCGGTGAAACTGCCGCGCTGATTGTTCAGGCCGGCGTCCTTTTGATTCGAGCCGCTGCGCCACGTCCATTTGCCCGGGCGCGTGGCTAGGATGCGCACGCGGAAAACATCGCCGCCGTCCCAAAACCCGTAGCAGCGTTTGTCGAATCCGGGACCTTTCAAGTCCACCCAGACCTCGACGTTCGTGTAAGGGTTTGCGTATGAGTTTTTCGCGCGAAATGTCAGTTCGACCTTTTCCCAGACATGCGTATCGGCCCGGGCCGTGTTGAAGTTGAAGATAGCGCCAAACAACAAAAGCGGGAGCAGCGGTTTCATGGCCGGATTCTTTGATATTGAACCCCAAACGTCAAACCGGAAGCCGGGCTTCAACCTTTCACGCGAGCCATCGAAGCGCCGGTCTCCGACCCGGCGTATTGCCCCGCTTGCGCTTTTTCGCAGCACACTTCTTGGCGCTGGACGGATGGCGGTTCATCCGACTAACTTAGCACGAATGAGCAACAGCGTTTCCCAAACGGCGATCTGCCCCAGTTGCGGCGGAGAGATTGAATCGGCGAAGCGGCGCTGTCCGCATTGCGGCCGGCCGATGGGCGAGCGCGGATTTTTCTTTTACGCGTTTTGGGTGGGGCTGTCGCTGATAGTGATGGCGTTGATAGCCTCTATTTTTTACACGGGGTTTTTGATATTGAACCGGATGCTGTGAAGCGGACGGTAAAATTTCCCTTCAGTTTCTTTCAAAATATTCATGCCTGTCTCGCTGCATCTTCCGGTCGTAATGCCGCTGGTAAAAGTGCGGTGCGAATGGAGTCTGACGACGCTGGTTTACAACCTCAAACGGGTGCTCAACCTGGTGAGCTTCGACAAACTGATGTTGGCGGTGAGTTGAAAGCCTGGCGGCGACGCCTGTGCTCGAAAAAAGAGGCCAACTCCAACCAATAACTCCGGTAACTCATCCCATCACCGGGTGGTTCGACCCCACTCTATCAGCGGAAAAAACCGGCGCAGAGAAAATACTTCTGCCATCCACACTTCAACCCATCTGCGGTCAAAAAGTTTTCACACAGCCTCGCGATTTGTTAGACCATTTACGCATAACCGTTTGATGTAAACTCTGAACACTTGTCTGCACTCGGATCATAATAAATCTGCCAGAACCCGAAGCCTCCATCCATCACCTCGACCTTTTCTTTCTTCCAATACTTAAATTCGTCCTCACCGTTATTTGGAGCAGAAAAGAAGTTGCACAAGATAACTTTTCTTCCGTCGTGGACAACACCGACAAACTGAACTCGATACCTTTTCGTGTTCGCTAGAATCTTTTTTATCTCTGCTTTCTTCCAACTGTTTGTCGTGTCGGGTTGGTTGAGAAAAGACTGAATAGATAAAAGGGCTTTTTGTGTCTGCTCTGGGGTAGGCGTCCAAGCACCCGACTTCAAAACCACCCGATTCGTTGGTGGAATATCAGTCTCGATTCCAGCATGAGCGCATACTTGCATGACTACCAAAGCGAGTATGACGAGAATAGTTTTCATGGTCTAACGTCCAAATATAGGTTATGCGAAG
>JBEKJN010000213.1:0-5069 GCA_050011235.1 Verrucomicrobiota bacterium
CGGCTCGTGAAAAAGGAGCACGGCGATTTGCCCGACGAATCCCGCCGTTATTTCATCATCCGCACCCTCATTGACCTGCAAATCCGGGACGTCGTGGAAAACAGCGAACGCCTCATTTGTGCGGCGGGCGTTCAATCAGCCGACGATGTGCGGCGCTTCCCGAAGGCGCTGGTGCAATACAGCCCCGAACGCCGCGGGTTGAATCTCGAATTGCGCGATTACCTTTACAAAAATTTGTATTACAACCCCGTCGTGCATCAGCCGAACCTGCGCGCCGTGCGGATGCTCAAACGCCTTTTCAAGTATTACCTGGCTCACCCGCGCGAAATCGGGAAAGGCGCGCGCCGCCGGAGCCGCAAGACCGGGCTGCACCGCGCCGTCTGCGATTACCTCGCCGGCATGACCGACCGCTACGTTGTGCTCGAATACGAGCGGGCTTTCGGAAAAACCTCTAAAACATGAGACGCAATAGCGAGGTGTGACCGTTGATTTACGATATGCGATTTACGATTTACGCAGCCGTCCGTAATCCCTATGCAGCTCGTAAATCGTATATCGTCATTCGTAAATTTTCAGAGTGGCACGACCTTTTCTCCCTTCGGCAGCTCCGCCAGCAATTGCGAGACTGTCTTCCCCTGCCCTGGCAAAATCAAATCCGCCGCGATTTCGTTCAACGGCTGCAGCACAAACCGCCGTTCGTGAGCACGCGGATGCGGTAAAACCAGTTCCGGTGAATTGCGCGTCTCCGCGCCGAATGCAATCAAATCCAAATCCAGCGGACGCGGCTCGTTCAAAACTTTCCTTGGCCGGTGTCCAAATTCTTTTTCGAGTACGCGGAGCTTTTCGAGCAACGATTCCGGCGTTTCGCCGGCGCGCGGCACAAGCACGACAACGGCATTCACAAAATTCGGCGACCCCGGCGGACAATTGACCGGCGACGTCTGCCAGAGCGAGGATTTGAGAATCGGTTGGTCGGAGAAATTTTGCAATCGCGCCATCGCCTCCGAAATGACCCGCTGTGAATCACCGAGGTTCGAACCCAGCGCAACGTAGGACAGGCATCCTGCCTGTCTCTGGATTTTCGTCTGCATTGCCTTGAAATGGAAACAGGCTGGAAGCCTGTCCTACTTCAAACCGAGCACGTCTTGCATGGTGTAAAGGCCGGGCTTCTGTTTGACGACCCAAAGCGCGGCGCGCAACGCGCCGTTGGCAAACGTGTCGCGGCTCGACGCCTTGTGCGTCAGTTCGAGCCGCTCACCGGTGTTCGCAAAAATGACCGTGTGATCACCAACCACATCGCCGCCCCGCATGGAATGAATGCCGATTTCGCCCGGCGTGCGTTCGCCGGTGATGCCTTGGCGACCGTGCCGCGCCGCTTTATCGAGTTGCAGCTTGCGCACGTCGGCCAGAATTTCCGCCAGCGTTTTGGCCGTGCCGCTGGGCGCGTCCCGCTTGAGGCGATGGTGCATCTCGGCAATTTCAAGGTCGTAGGCCGGACCGAGAATTTCCGCCGCCTTGCGCGTGAGCCAGAATAGCGTGTTGACGCCGGTGGAAAAATTCGACGCCCACACCACGGGAATTTTGGCAACCACCTTGGAAATGTCGAACCGGTCCGTATCGGTGTGGCCGGTGGTGCCGATGACCAACGCCTTTCCGTGACTGGCGCAAAGCGCCGCGACTTCCGGCGTGACGGTGTGGGCGCTGAAATCAATGACGACGTCGCCGTTGGCGATGACGGCGCCAAGGTCGTCGCCCTTGTCAACCTGGCCGGTGATTTCGAGTTCGCGAAAGTTTTTCGCGCACGAAACCAGCGCCTGGCCCATGCGGCCTTTCGAACCGGTGATGACGATTTTGGTCATGGTTGATTTTTGTTACGTGTTGCGTTTTCCGTCAAGTAACGTCGGAGATTCAACTGCTGCTTGACGCAACACGCAATACGCAACATGTCAGCGTCAATCTTTTACTTAAAAATCCCGCACGCCTTCATGGTCGCGCGCAATTTCGCGCGATTCGCCGCGCCCATCGGCACCAGCGGCAGACGATATTCTTCCTCGATCACACCCATCATCGCCAGCGCGGCCTTGACGGGGACCGGGTTCGTCTCGATGAACAAATCCTTGAACAGTGGGGTAAATTTCGCGTGCAGTTGCCCTGCCCTTCTCGCGTTGCCGCTGGCAAACGCATTCACCATCTGCGCCACTTCGCGCGGAATGACGTTCGACGCCACGCTGATGACACCCTGCGCGCCGACCGCCATGAACGGCAGCGTCAGCGAATCGTCGCCTGACACAATTTCAAATTTCGGGCCGAGCGCCGCGCGCAATTGCGAAACCCGGTCGCAACTGCCGCCGGCTTCCTTGATGCCGATGATGTTTTTGCATTCCGCCGCCAGCCGCCGGACCGTTTCGACGCCGATTTCAACGCCACACCGGCCCGGAATGCTGTAAAGCACGATGGGCAGTTTCGTCGCGCGCGCGATGGCGCGGAAATGCTGGAACAGCCCTTCCTGCGACGGCTTGTTGTAATACGGCGCGACCTGCAGCGAACCGTCCGCACCGGCATCCTCGGCGCGCTGCGTCAGATAAATCGCCTCTTTCGTCGCATTCGCGCCGGTGCCGGCGAGCACTTTAATTTTACCGCGAGCAAATTTTACCGCCAACGCGATGATGTTGATGTGCTCGTCGCAGTCCACCGTTGGCGACTCGCCGGTGGTGCCGACGGGCACAATGCCGTCCACGCCGCCTTTGATTTGGAGTTGAATCAGGCGGTCAAGGGCGGTTTCGTCCACCTCGCCGTTTTTGAACGGGGTGACAATCGCGGTGTAAGTGCCGATGAACATAGTCAACGGCCATAAAATCGGCGAAAACACCGTGCTTGGCGAGCAGGATTTTTAACCACGGATTTCACGAATTGACACGAATTCATCAACCGCCAAGACGCCAAGGACGGAAACAACCTTTTTCCCGACGTGGATTGGAAACAGCTATTTGGAATTGCCCGACGCCGATTCCTTGTGCGGCTGAAATTCACGTGACAATCGCTGCGCCTCGGCGATCTGTTCCGGCGTCATTTGTTGAGCGATACGATTTCGCACATCTGTTTCATATTGGTCAAATTGGCCACTTTGAACTAAAGCAAGATTGAGCCACTTGTAAGCCTCAACATAATCTTGTGGCACTCCTTTTCCTGTCCAATACATTATTCCCAAAGAACCTTCAGCTGAAGTGTCACCCTGCATGGCAGTGGCTTTAGCCCAGGACAGAATTTCACTGTCAGGCCGTGGATCATATGGGTTGGCCGCGCGATGCTGTTGAAGATAAGGGACTTTCACGCGCAGGTAATACGCATCGTCAGAGACAAGCCCACAAGAAATGGCTACTATATCCTCCCCGATTTTCGCTAACTTCATTGCGGGATTCTTTTGCGCAATCCGCTTCATTAGGATCGCCGGTGCATCCGACGATTTAATCAATACTAGAGTGTCTAGTTTCATAGATGCCTACCAATGCTTCGGTTGAGTTTTTGCAGCCTATTTCTGCGCCGCTGGTGTCGCCGCCGGTTTTGGGCGCGGGACGGGCGTGTGTTTTTCGACGTGGCGGGCGGTGGCCCATTCGGCCAGTTTCGCCGCGTTGCTTTTACAGGTGTTGCGCACGATGCCTTTCCCAAGTTGTGCTGGCGATTATCCGCCCGTTGGGAGCGAGCGCAATAATTTTTTGAGGAAAACCGCCATGTTTGGCGAGTCTGATTTTTTCAACTGCCCGCGGCTGAATTTCGTCGTCGTCCTCGTTCTCGTAATCGGTTTTTCGTCATTTCGAGGACGAGGACGAGGACGAGGAGGATTACGATTTTCACTTCGACTTCCTTTGTGCGTTCGAGCGTGCCCCGGTAGTTGCCAGCCACGGGCGGCACGCCCACGGCACTTCTCCGCCATTCGCACACTTGCTATTCAACATTCGCCAGCTTAATCTCTGCGCGCTTGAAAAAAAACGGCCGTCCAACCATCCCGCGCAAGACGATCTATCGCCTTTCGCTTTACCTGCGCTGCCTCGTGCGGCTGCGCGAGAACGGCATCAGCACCGTTTCCAGCGAGATGCTCGCCCGGGCCGCCGGCGTCAAGTCCACCCAACTCCGCAAAGACCTCGCCTGCTTCGGCACGTTCGGCACGCGCGGCCTCGGTTATGACGTGGCGGCGCTTTCCAAAAAAATCGCCGACGAACTCGGCACGTCGCGCCTGCAGCCGGTGATTCTGGTCGGCGTCGGCAACCTCGGACTCGCACTGCTGTCGTATCGTGGTTTTGAAAAGGAGGGTTTTGAAATTGTCGCCGCGTTCGACGCCGACCCGCGCCGGAAGCGCGACAAGAAAACCAAGCAGCCGATTTTTGGCATGGACGAACTGCCGGAATTTGTCGGGAAGCAAAACGTCAAGATGGCCATTCTCAGCGCGCCGGCGGCCGTGGCCCAGGAAGTCGCGAACCAACTGATTCAGGCCGGCATCGCGGGCATTTTGAATTTCGCGCCGATTGTGCTTTCCGTGCCCGAAGAGGTCATGGTCAACAACGTCAACCTCGCCATCGAACTGGAAAACCTGAGTTATTTCACGCAGGAATGAGCGCGTGATACGCGGGTGTCTCAGTTTGGGTTTGAACGAAGACCCGGGCGCATTTTACTCCGCCCAAGTTCGTCTATGGCAAGTGACATCGTCGGATCCGGTGTTGAAACCGGCAGCGGGGATTTTTTTGGACTTCGCGCCTTTCGGGCCGGTTTCGGTTTGGCGGTTTCCGCCGGGGCGGTCGTCCCGGTTGAATCCACCAGGTAAAGATACCGGCCGCAACTCTCGCAAATTTGAATGTCCGTGTCGTGCATCAACGTCGCGACCACGCCAATGGGCACGCGCATGTGACAGCCGGTGCAGACCTGGTTGCGAACGGCCGCCACGCCTTTCTTTCCCCTGGCCAGCAGGCGGTCGTAGTGGGCGATGATTTGGGGGGGAATTTTGCCGCGCAGTTCCGCGATGGCTGCCGCGGCGTTTTTTTCTTTGGTTTCTCCAAATTCGAGCGACTGAAGCCTGA
>JBEKJN010000214.1:0-5050 GCA_050011235.1 Verrucomicrobiota bacterium
TGGTCGGAATTGCTGTCAATGGGATTTTTGTCATGTGGTGGTTTGGATGGAACAGGGAACGTGCACAAAGTAGCACACAAGAAACCGCATTGGTTGTGACTAATAAAGTTGAATCCTCCTCGATATGGATATCTTCATTTGGAAACCTCCATTATGATGGAGGGTGCAAGATTTACTTACGTGATAAATCCCGATGGTTCTCGGTATCTTGAACCGAAACAATGAATCAAGCTAATTCAAAAACCTCAAATGTTGCCAAAGTTGCACTTGGTATCGGATTGCCAATGGCAGAACTCTATTTATGAAGTGTCCAGCTATTGAGGTCAGGTCAGGTTCCATGAACTCAATGAGTATGCAACCCTTCTGAAGGCATGCGCCTAAAACGAAAAACTCTTCAGACTGTTCCGTCCCATTACGCAACTCAACCGACCCTTCCAGTTAGGGTAGGCAATTACCGGGCTGTTTTGGGTGTTTGCGTATTTCTCGTGGGCGCTATTTGGGTGGTATTCGGCCAGACGCTCGGGCATGAATTTGTCAACTACGATGACGACCAATACGTGTACAAGAACCCGCAGATCATTCACGGCCTGAATCTGAAAGGAATTGAGTGGGCATTTACCCATAGCGTGGCGTCCAATTGGCACCCACTAACGATGATGTCGCACATGCTGGATTGCCAGTTTTACGGGTTACATGCCGGCGGCCATCATTTGACCAATCTTCTGCTCCATGCTGCAACTGCAATTCTTCTGTTTCTGGTTTTGCGGGAAATGACGGGAGCATTGTGGCGCAGCGCTTTTGTGGCGGCGGTGTTTGCCATCCATCCGTTGCGGGTGGAATCGGTGGCGTGGGTGTCGGAACGCAAGGACGTGTTGAGCGGGCTGTTCTTTATGCTGACACTTGGGGCTTATGTCCGGTATGTGCGCAAACCGCCGTCACTAGGTCGCTATCTGACGGTGATGTTCCTGTTTGCTCTTGGCCTGATGTGCAAACCGATGTTAGTGACGGTTCCGTTCGTGTTGTTACTGCTGGACTACTGGCCGCTTCATCGGTTTGGGACGGCGGCGAACCGCTTTTTGATTTTGAGGAAGCTGATCGTCGGAAAAATTCCACTTATTGTATTTTCGGTTGCAGTGTGCATTGTGACGCTTCTAGTTCAGAATGAGGTCATTCAACAAGCCAAAGAGATTCCCTTTTCCCTGCGAATCAGCAATGCGCTCGTATCCTATGCCGCCTATTGTGGACAAATGTTTTTCCCGGTGGGATTGGCTGTCGTGTATCCTTATCCAATCCATGGTTTGCCGATTGGAAAAGTCATCTTGGCACTGCTGTTGTTGGTTGCCATCACGGTATGGGCGTTTCGCTGGAGGCAAAAGCGTCCGTACTTCTTGATGGGTTGGTTGTGGTATCTGGGAATGTTGGTGCCAGTGATCGGGCTGGTCCAAGTTGGATCTCTGGCGCGGGCGGACCGCTACACCTACCTGCCGCAAATTGGCCTGTATATTCTTCTGACGTGGACGGCGGTTGAGTTGACGGCCTCCTGGCAAAGCCGCCGTTGGGTGCTTGGCGGTGGCGCGATGGCTGTTCTTGCCGTCTTGATCACTTGTGCCCGGGCTCAAACCGCATACTGGCGCGATAGCGAATCACTTTGGACTCACACACTTGCCTGCACCTCGGATAACCGCATCGCCCACTATAACCTAGGCGTAGTCTTTGCCCAACAGGGACGGACAAAAGAGGCGATCGCGCAATTGCAAAAGGCATTGGCAATCGAACCCGATTACGCCGAACCCCATTTCGACCTTGGCAATATCTTTCTCCAGCAGGGACGGATAGAGGAAGCCATCGCGTATTACCAAAAGGCACTGACAATCAATCCCGATGATGCCGACATCCACAACAACCTTGGCAATGTCTTTCTCCAACAAGGAAGGATGGACGAAGCCATCTCAAGTTACCAAAAGGCACTGGCAATCAATCCCAACTATGCCGAAGCCCACAACAACCTTGGTAAGGCCTTTCGCCAGCAGGGACGGCTGGAGGAAGCCATCACGCATTTCCAAAAGGCACTGACAATCAAACCCGACTATGCCGAAATTCACAATAACCTAGGCGTAGTCTTTGCCCAACAGGGACGGACAAAAGAGGCGATCGCGCAATTGCAAAAGGCACTGGCAATCGAACCCGATTACGCCGAAGCCCACTACAATCTTGGCAACGCCGTTCTTCAACAGGGACACATGGATGAAGCCATCGCGCATTTCCAAAAAGCACTGACAATGAAACCCGACTACGTGGAAGCCCAGAATAACATGGCTTGGGTGCTGGCCACCTGCCCGCAGGCTTCGTTGCGAAACGGGGTGAAGGCAGTAGGACTGGCCGAACAAGCCAATCAGCTTACCGGTGGGAAAAATCCGGTCGTTCTCTGCACGCTGGCGGCGGCGTATGCGGAGGCGGGAAGATTTCCTAAAGCGATAGAAACGGTGCAACACGCCATGCAGTTGGCGGAAGCGCAATCCAACACCGCGTTGGCCGAGGCGCTTCAATCACAATTGAAGCTTTATCAGGTTGGCATCCCATTCCATGGCACGGAACAAGCACCTTAAATGTAGCAACCAATAGTGTTCCCCGGTTGAGGGTTCTTTGGCAGCTTCGGACGAACATGCGTGGACGGTGGAAGAACTGTTGTTACGGCTCGACGGGCGGCCAAATAACGGGCAATCTTTCCCAAAAAATGCAGAGTGCCGGCAGGGTTTCTGACCTAAAGATGTTTTACAAAGGCGCGTCTTGCGGATATCAAGACCGGCCTGACAACGAAAATCACAATGAACGACAGAGAAGCAATTTATGGCTAAAGCAACGAAAGCGACAAAATACGTTTATCTCTTTGGAAACAAGAAGGCCGATGGCGACGGTTCCATGAAACCCCTGCTGGGTGGCAAGGGCGCCAACCTCGCCGAAATGTCCCGCATCGGGCTGCCGGTGCCTCCGGGTTTCACCATCACCACGGAAGTTTGCACCCATTATTACGCCAACAAGCGGACCTATCCGAAGGTCCTCGACGCGCAGGCCCGCGAAGGCATCGCTTTCATCGAAGGCATCATGGGCACCAAGTTCGGCGACAAGTCGGCCATGCCGCTGCTGGTCTCCGTCCGTTCGGGCGCGCGCGATTCCATGCCCGGCATGATGGACACGATTCTGAACCTCGGCCTCAATGACGAAACCGTTCTTGCCCTCGTCAAGGCGACCAAGAACGAACGCTTTGCGTGGGACTGTTACCGCCGCTTCATCCAGATGTATGGCGACGTGGTCATGGGCGTGCAGAAACGTCCGAACGAAGACCATGAACCGTTTGAAGTGGTCATCCACGAACTCAAACACGATCGGCATCACGCTGACATCGAAGACACGAAAATGACGGTGGCCGATCTCAAGGAACTGGTGAATCGCTTCAAGGCTTTGATCAAAGAACGCACCGGCACGGAATTTCCGCAGGATCCGTGGAAGCAACTCTGGGGTTCCGTGGGCGCAGTGTTCGGCTCATGGATGAATGACCGCGCCATCGTCTATCGCCGCAAATACGGCATCCCCGCCGAGTGGGGCACCGCCGTCAACGTCCAGGCGATGGTTTACGGCAACAAAGGCGACAAGTCCGGCTCCGGCGTGGCCTTCACCCGCGACCCCGCGACCGGCGAAAAAGTTTTCTACGGCGAATTTCTCATCAACGCCCAGGGCGAGGACGTGGTGGCCGGCGTGCGCACGCCTGAACCCGTGGCTTTGCTCAAGGGACATCTGCCCGCCGCCTTTGCCGAACTCGAAACCGTCCGCAAGACCCTCGAATCCCATTTCAAAGACGTGCAGGACTTCGAGTTCACGATTGATGACAGCAAGCTGTTCATGCTCCAGACCCGCAACGGCAAACGCACCGGCCTGGCCGCCGTCCGCTTCGCCATCGAAATGGAGAAGGAAAAACTCATTGACTGGAAGACCGCCATCCGCCGCGTTCCGGCCGATCAACTCGACCAAGTGCTCGCGCCCGTTTTCGACCGCAAGGCAATGAAGGCCGCCAAGTGCATCGCCAGAGGTTTGCCCGCTGGTCCCGGCGCCGCTTGTGGCAGGATGTATCTCAACGCCGATCGTGCCGATGCCGCCGCGGCCAAGGGCGAAAAGGTCTTGCTCGTCCGCAACGAAACTTCGCCTGAAGACCTGCGCGGCATGATCGCCTCCGAAGGCATTCTCACCGCAAAAGGCGGCGTCAGTTCGCACGCTGCGCTCGTCGCCCGTCAGATGGGCAAAGTCTGCGTTTGCGGCGCCGCCGCGTTGCAGATTGATTACGCGGCCAAGACCATGACCGTGGACGGCGTGACTTACAAGGAAGGCGACTTTCTCTCCATCAACGGCACCGCCGGCGAGGTTTATGCCGGCCAGCTACCGACCGCCGCGTCCGAAATCGTCCAGGTGCTCGTCGAGAAATCGCTCGATGCCAAGGACAGCCCGACCTACCAGATGTTCGCGAAGCTGATGGGCTGGTGCGCGAAGGTGACCAGGCTACAGGTGCGCGCAAACGCCGACCAGCCGGAGCAGGCAGCCAACGCCACTGCGTTTGGCGCGACGGGCATCGGCCTCTGCCGCACCGAGCACATGTTCTTCGGCGGCAACCGCATTGACGCCATGCGCGAGATGATTCTGGCCGGGAATCTTGACGATCGCAAAAAGGCACTGGCGAAATTGCTGCCGTTTCAGCGCGACGATTTCGTGGGAATTTTCCGCGAACTCGAAGGCTTGCCGGCAACCATCCGCACGCTGGATCCGCCGTTGCACGAATTTCTACCACACGAAGACGCGGCGCAGCAGGATTTGGCGAAGAAGATGGGCGTGCCGGTGGAAAAGATCAAACAGCGGGTCAAGGAACTGCATGAGTTCAACCCCATGCTCGGTTTGCGCGGTTGCCGCCTCGGCATTATCTATCCCGAAATCACCGAGATGCAGGTGCGGGCCATCATTGAAGCGGCCGTGCAGGTTCAAAACGAGGGCGTTCCCGTAAAGCCGG
>JBEKJN010000215.1:0-5047 GCA_050011235.1 Verrucomicrobiota bacterium
TGGCAATACCACGATTGGCGGTTATGTGGATTCGTCCGCCGGTTGGGAGTCTCAGGCTCCTGTGTCCGGCAGATACGGCGGTTGGTGGTGGGAATTTATGCTTTGGTTTGGATTTGATAGATAATAACCAGTCGCTAACAAATCATCTAACGCCGGTTGGCCGACTAAGTTCCGCTTTCGCGGTTGACATCACAGAGGGGCCGCCACAACCGTCCCGGTGTGGCAGTTCTCATCATTAGACCACTTGCATTTGTGAACATTCTTTACCTTGAAAACCATGCAGTCTTTGCAGAGCAGGTCACGCGGCAGTTTTTGGCGGCGCATCGAGTCACGGTCGTTCCGAGTCTGTCAGCGGCTCGAAGTGCATGGGCATCCGGTGGCTTCGACTTGGTTCTCTCGGACTACGACCTCGACGATGGCAAGGGCGAGGAGTTTGTTCGTGAGTGTCGCGTCGCATGTCCACTTTTACCCATCATCGCTGTTTCGTCGCACGAGGTTGGCAACACGGCGTTGCTCAGAGCTGGCGCATCGGCTGTTTGTAGCAAGATGGAGTTTGACCGTATACAGCAGGTCATTGGAGGCTTGGCGCCATGAGAGAGTTTGATTCGCAGAACCGTTGGTCTAAATCTTTTCGGCCTACGCGGGATGGCGCATTCAGTTCCGCTTCGCGGTTGACATCACCGGCTAGGAGTGGCAGTTCTCGTCGTTAGTCTGAATCAGATACGCTATGCCATGGTTACCAATCTATGCCGACGAAGAAGATTTTAGGGCCATCCGCGATTATCTGAATCAGAATGAGGAGGTCGCTTTCATCGTGTCCGACGCACCCCATCGCTGGCGTGCGATGCACACCATTCCACACATGGACGCCGGCCGCATCTGTTTGTGGCATGTGCCGAGCGGCTCGTTACCTTTGCTTCATCCACATCCAAGCAAAGCGATTGACTCCATCAGCGACCCGTGGAGTGGCTGGACGGAACTGCGCACGGGAGCAGACAGCACTTGCCCTTATTTCGGAGCAGGTCATCCAGGCGTTATTTGGCTCAACCACCGACCAAAGGCTCAGCGAGTGCCGGAAGGGATCGGTCTTTCATCATTTGAGTGGATCGGCAATCGTTACTCGGTTATTGGTGGCCCTGCGCCAGAGGTCACAGAGAAGTTTTGGCAGAGCCTGCGGCGCTGGGTCAAGAAAAGCGCGGTCAGGATACCGCGCGACGGACCCGTGGATGGACCGCATCCGGAGATTTGGGCATTTCCGTCGGCTATGGCGGCGATTCGTAGTGGCCGAGGTCGAGACTCGAATCCATGAAGATCCAGGCTGTCCATCGCTGGAGCTGGTTGGCCGCTTCAATTCCGCCTTTGCGGTTGACAACCTCGACCCGGCGTGGCTTAGCATTAGTTGTCACATTCCACCTCTTGTGAAAAACGCGAACATTTTTGTTGATGTTGACCTGACGCTTGTTGACGGTCAGGGACGTTTGCTTGATGGCGCAAGAGAAGCATTGCAGCGGCTGCGTGACGAGGGCTGCCATCTTTTTCTTTGGTCATCCGTCGGCGTCGAGTATGCCCGAAAGATTGCCACGTTGCATGGTCTCACCGATTTTTTCGAGGGCTTCACCGCGAAGCCGGATATCGTTATTGATGATATGCCGGGCACGGCTCAGGCACCGTTCGTTTACAACGTCCACGATGAGGCGTCCTGGAAGTCATTGGCACAGCGGATTATTGACAAGCACATTGATTGAAATATGGGATGTCCTACTGATTCAGAAGTTAGGACGAGTGTGGAATTCATGCTCGGTGTGAATCTCCCCGCCTCTTCCCGTGGTCTGCTTTTGGTGACCCTACGTAGTAAGCAGTAAGTTCTTCCCGGAAAACACCTCCATCTTCAACCCAGCCTAAATCACGGCCAATCAGAAGCTCGTTCATCTCGGCATGGTGGGTGTTCTTCATCGCCACCGGCTTTGTCTCGAATCCATGCCGACCTGCCAGGGCGCGAACTTCCTCGGCGTTGTCGTAGGTCAATAGAAAGTCGCCACGGAGTTTCTCACAAAACGAGAACAAGCGTTCGTGGTCAACCTCGCAATGCGCGTAGAGTCGTGATCCGGCGCTTTTACCGCCAGCGGTGTATGGAGGATCAATGAAGAACACAGCATTCCGGTCATTCCGAAAACGTGCGAGTTCTTCAAAAGCGTCGCCATGTTTGAATTCGATGCGGTGTGCAACGTATCCAATGTTCGTAATCCGCTTGGCGATGGTTTGCGGATACCAACGTGAGTGTATGCCTTTTCCATTTTCACCGTGCTTCAAGACACCAGCGCCTTCGGCCAGGATTCCGCCGTGCGCTGTCCGGTTTTTCAAGACCGTTTGAAATGCAAGCTCGCGTTGGGTTTTGGGTGTCTTGGCAAATTCCGCCCTGGCTGATTCAACGGAGAGATCAAAAGAAAGAATGCGCTTTGCAAGCCACTCTGCATCACCGCCGAGAATCGTTTTCCAGACGGACGCAATCTGCTGATCGAGTTCCACCATGACAACTCTGTCAGCCAGTTGTTCGAAAGCGGCGGTTAAGCTGATGATTCCCCCGCCGGCGAATGGCTCAACCAGTACCGCTGGCTGACCGGGCAGACTCATCATCCAACGACGGAAAAGCGGCACAAGCCATGTCTTCCCGCCCGGATAGCGAAATGGGCTACGCTGAGGAACAGAAGCGACGTTTACCGGCTTCTCGCGTTCCTCAGTTTCAAATTCTGGCAGTAAGAAAGTCTGCGACATAGCTTTATTTGCCAAAAGGATTTTCAATCGTCCGATTCGTCGGCGGCGTTTCCAGTTTCTCATCAACCTTCGTCTGAAGTTGGCGCAAGAAATCTTCCATCTTGCCAGGGCGCGATTTCGTGATCTGATTCAGGGCAGGCTCAAACCGGGTATAAACAGTCCGCGCACGGAACATCTCGTAATGCGCGCCGGCAGTTGTTGGCGGCTTCAAATCATAAATCAGCCAAGCAATGTCAGCTTTCGCCTTCGGAACTTCCGGCAACTTGGGCAACGTGTTGAAGAAGCCTTTGTTGAGGGCAACGGCGGTCTTCTTGTTCCATGCGTTTATGATGCCACCTTTGAAAATCAACTGTGGGGCAAGCCGTTTGCGAGACGATGACAGATAATCCGGCCGTGGATAATTTTCTTCGGTCGTCCAATCCATGCTGGCGTTTTTCGCGGGAGCTTCCATGTAATGCTCAAACGGATTTCGCACGTTCCCGGAAATGTAAACGGCCTGGACTTCCAGCGCGCCGAAGTCATAAACTTTACCTGTCTTGTCGTAAGCGCAAAGGACGATGTCAATGTTGCCAGCCGAACCGCCGTCGGCGTCTTTCAAGCGGACTTCCGTGAGCGTTGTCCAAGTCGCACTGGCTGGGAAAAAGAAATCTGCCGCGTCGTCCGCAATCATCCAATCTTGCCGGAAACGAATCGGACAGGTGATGACGACCTCATTTTCTTGGAACACACTGCATACCCCAAGTGGGTTTTGCGCTTTGTCCTTCGTGCAGTTCGGAACTTTGTTATTGAAAGGGCAAAGGCGCTTCGATCTGTGACGGTGCGCGGCGGCACTCGCATCGCCAACCGGGAAACCGAAGACTTCAGCGAGCGGGTGTTTCGGCTGTTGTTGATTTGCCATGCAAGGAAAGATTACGCGGTGAGTTTGAAATATTCGAGCAAATTTCAACCGTTACGAAATTTTGTTTGCAGAACGCCTGGAGAGAAAACACACAGCCGTTAAAATGGTTCAAAACATCAATAATTCTGTCAGACATCTTCCCTTAGCACAGCTTGAGGAACGCAACAAGTGCCACGCATTTGCGCAAATTTAGCGCAAAATTCGCGCGAATTTCCGACCGAATTATTACAGCAAATATTCGTCGAATGTCAGCAACGGATGGTTACTCCATCGGTGAGACAAATTCTCTGCGATAATTCATTTCGTGCGCGAAATCCTAAAAAGCAAAATTCCCGGAGCCGGGCGGCGTGTCAAGATGGACCGCAGAGGGTAACAGGGCGAGGAATATCTTGATACGCTGGCCGGGGAAATGCAGTGGGCGATGCAGCAGATGTTCCGGCAATACGATGCCGTTGCCGATTTGCTGGTGCCAGCGCCACAAGTGCCGGAAGTTGTAGCGCAGCCGGAACCGAAAGCGAAACCGGCCCGCACCAAACAGCCGATGCTCAACTTGGGCGAATGAGTATGGATTTGGACAAAGATGACCTGGCGGCGCTGTGCGCCGGGTTGACGACGGATGAAGTGGACCGGGTTCACCGGCTGTTGCATGAATGGAGCGTCGGGCCGGACAGCAGTTTTCCGGTGCAACTGGCGTTGCTGACCAAGGCGCAATGGCGCATCGCGGCCAATCTGCCGCGCTTGATGAACAATGCCCGCAAATTGATCGAACTGCATCTGACCGAATACCGGCGGCAGGGTCAGGCGATGGCAGATGATTTTGCCGACACGGTGGACGGCCAGAACAGGGAGTTGAAAAAAACCGTCGAAATTCACATTCAGGCAACCCGGCAGGCTGCGGAACAAATCCAGGTGCAGCTTGCCGACGCGGAGGCAGTCGCAAAGCGGGTCAAAACTTTGATGGAAAGTGCGATGTCTGAATGGACGAGCATCAAGGCCAGCACCACGGCTCAGTGCGAACGGTTGGAACAAGTTTCAAATGACTTGCAAGACCGGTTCGCGTGGCGGGTGATGTTTCGGTCGGTTGCTTGGTTTTTGCTGGCTCTCGGCTATGGAATTTGCATCGGCCATTACTGGATTCATTGAACTTGGCTCACCGCGCAGTCGCGCTGGCAATGACACGCGCCAATCCAGATTCAATTGTATGTCGCCGGTCGCCGCGTCAAGGTCGTTCCTCGGTATGCCCTCGGCTTCCACCTAATACCATTCTCCAAGTTATTCATCGCCGACCGAAGGCGGGTCCAAAAGCCAGCCACAGGGCGGTGGTGAATAACTTGGCCGCCGCCGTCGCCAGCGAACCGATTCCCGCTGACACTACGG
>JBEKJN010000216.1:0-5556 GCA_050011235.1 Verrucomicrobiota bacterium
GAGTTCGAATCCCGATGGTGCAGATTGGTCAGGTTCGTTACGCTTCGACCAACCGGCACTTTCAGCAAGTTGCAAGCGTTTCCGTTTCTGTCACTCCGACCGACTTGCTCGGACAAAAGACGGCGTTGTTTGGGATGACGCGAACTGGAAAATCAAACACTACAAAAATTATTTTGAAAGCCATCTTCGCATTGCGCTGGGCGGCTGCGGATGCCCAGCGAATCGGGCAACTTGTGTTCGACCCAAACGGTGAATATGCAAACGAGAACGTCCAGGACGCGGCCACTCGTGGCGACAATCCAAACGCGATCAAAAATGTTTGGCGGTGCGCACCAGCACAACAACAAGAGGCGTTGCGCACCGATGTGGTCACTTATGGAATTTCGGCTCACCCAAATGATCCCGGTCGCATCCTCATGTTGCTGAATTTCTATCTCGACCAAAATCTGCAAACTGGAAAGGAAATTATTAACGGGTTCCTTGCGAATGACACCACAAAGTTCATTTCAAATTTTCCCGAACCAAATGACCGGTCGGCGACAACGCGATTCAATCGGCGTGTGCTTTTTTACCGGGCACTCCTTTTCAAGGCAGGTTATACACCCCCTAATAACGTTTCACCACAGCCGCGCGGGTTATTCAACGCAGACTTGTTGGCGGCGATGCGAAACGGGCAAGGAGAAGACCCGCAAGCATACGCAAATTGCGCGACTATGTTGAGCAAACCGCAGCCAACGTGGGGTGAGATTGCTCAATGCGGTTCCGGGAATTCGATATAAACGAGCGCCTGTAGCGGGGTCATGCCAAGCGCGCGCGCAGCTTCAACCTGGCCACGCGGCACTGAGAGAAGCCCCGACCGGACAATTTCCGCGACGAATGCGCCAAGGCTCAGAGTCAACGCAACAACCGCCGTCCAGAAGCTGGAGAGCCGAATGTTCAGCAACAGCGGACCGCAGTAATAAATCCAAATCAGCAACACAAGAACAGGAAGAGCCAGGAAAGTTTCCACGTAGATTGAAACAGGAATCCGCACTAACGGAGATTTCGCCGCACGCCCCAACTCGTTATCCCCGCGACGATGAGAACAGCCACCATGCACGTCCAATATTGAGAAATACGCGTTTTCATAGTTTTGTTTTCCCTGCGGAGCGGAAATATGCGATGAACGTACCATTATGGCCAGCAGTATTTATCCGGTTAGCGTCACGATGACCGTCCTGAAAATTACCCAGCGGGTGTATGTTTTGCGGACAGGGCAGATTTCCTTTACCGGGCCGGCGGATGCTTTGGGCGATGATGTGAAGCTGCGCGAAGTGTATCTTTAGGCAGATAATCGCATTGCCCGGAAGAAATAGCCAGGGACTGAAAGAGGTGTTTCTTCATCATTTCCCGGTGTGGAAGAAGGTCGGGGTGAGGAGTCACGGTTCACCACATTACTAAATCAACTTCGCCTTTAGTTTCTAAGCCATCCGAAGTGGCTATAGCTTTTTCTATCCGACAGATCAGTTCAACTTTAGCCAAGTTGCCACGGCCCGCTTGAAGGACACAGTTGCCGCCTTTGGCCAAGGCTGGGTGTAACCCGCTCCCCGCCTCATTGGTTCCGCCGTTGCGATTAACGCGTTATAGGCACTCTTAAATTTTTCATTGTGGAGCGGCGCGATTCATTTTCCGGCGCAAAGCGAACCGGAAAACAAACGCCGCGCCGCCCGCCAAAACCACTGCCAGCAAAGCAATCGCCCAGCCGGGAATTTCAAAACTGCTGACGCGCACACTGGGCGCGACGGAAAGGCCGGGACCAAGCACGTGGTCGGTGGGCAACGGCTCGTCGAAGAGAATTTTAACCGGCACGCGCTGGACGACCTTCACGTAATTGCCCGTTGCATTTTCCGGCGGCAACAGGCTGAACCGCGCGCCGGAGCCGGCTTGGATGCTGTCCACGTGCCCGCGCAACGCTCCGCCGAGCGCATCAATCTCAACTAGCGCCGGCTGGCCGGGTTTCATTTTTTTCAACTGTGATTCCTTGAAATTGGCCACAACCCAAACATCACTCGGCACGATGGAAAAAAGCATCTGGCCGGTTTGGACATAATCGCCCGGCTCGACGGATTTGCGCGTCACGCGGCCATCGCTTGGCGCCAAAATTTTCGTGTAGGAAAGATCGAGCTGCGCTGATTGCACGCCAGCCTGCGACTGCCGGAACAGCGCGAGCATCATGGCGACGGCAGGTTTCGTCGCCTCCAACTGCGCTTTGGCTTCGTTGATTCTCGAGGCGTCGGCAACGGCCTTTTGTTTCGCGGCGGCGAGGTTCGCGTCGGACTCGCTGACCGCGGCCTGCGCGGCGTCAAATTCCTGCTGCGAAATGGTGTTCTGTTTCCGCAATTCCTGGCTGCGTTGAAAATCCGCCTGCGCGCGCGCATCGGTGGCTTGGGCCGCATCGGCGTCGGCCTTGGATTGGTCGGCGGTGGCCTCGGCGGTCTTCACTTTCACGGTCATCAAATCGAGCGCGGCGAGGACCACTTTGTAGTTGGCTTCCGCGGCGTCGGCGGACGATTGTTTCTGTGTAGCGGTGGTTGTGAAAGTTGCAGGGTCAATCTCCACGAGCAAATCGTTCGAACGGACCATCTGGTTGTCGAGCACATGAACGGCGGAAACCTGCCCGGAAATCCTCGGCGCGGTGGAAACGACGTGTCCTTCAATGAAGGCGTCGTCGGTGGATTCGTGCGTGAACGCGGTGACCAGGTAAGCCAGTCCGAAAAACAGCAGCACGGCGAGCGCGCCGGTCGCGGGCCAGATGAACCACGGCGAATTTAATTTTGCCAGCTTCGTGCCATTCGCCACGGGCGCGGTTGCAGGTTTGCTTTCATTCATAACTTCAATGTCTTCTCAATTAGCACATGACGTTAAGGTTGCGGCGAGTATTCCCGCCAACCGCCACCCAGCGCCTGATAAAGATTAATCAAATTGAACAGCCGCGAGTATTGAGACTGGATGAGATTTTGCCGCGCGTTGTACAGGTCTTGTTGGGCGGAGAGCACGGTCAGGTAGTTGTCCACGCCCTGACGGAAGCGCGCCTCGGCCAGTTCGTAACGCCGTTGCTCGGCTTTGACGAGGGCTTCCCCGGCGTCAAGCTGCACTTCGACCGTGGCCCGCACCACGAGAGAGTCGGCAACTTCCCGGAAGGCGGTTTGAACGGCTTTTTCGTAGTTCGCGACTTCGATGAGCGTGCCGGCCTTGGCCCCCTGTAGTTCGGCCCAAGCCGTCCCCGCCGCGAAAATAGGCCATACGATTTGCGGTGAAAAGTTCCAAGCCTGCGAGCCGGGAGCAAACAAACTTTCGAGCGCCGTGCTGGCGGTGCCGGCCGAGCCGGTAAGGGTGATGGTCGGGAAAAAGGCGGCCCGGGCGGCGCCGATATTGGCATTGGCGGCCTCGAGTTGATGTTCGGCCTCGAGAATGTCCGGACGGCGTTGCAACAGGTCGGAGGGCAGACCCGCCGGCAGGTCGGACAAACAAATTTGCGGATCGAACGGTTGGGGCGGGGAAAGGTCCCCGGGCAACGGGCGGCCCACCAGGAGCACCAGGTAATTTTCAGCCTGAGCGAGTTGCTGTTCGTGGCCGGCCACGGCTGCGCGCGCGGTTTGCATCTGGCCCTCGGCGGTGCGCAAATCAAGCTCGGACACCACGCCGGCTTCGTAGCTGCGTTTGGTCAATTCGTAGGATGCCCGCACCGCCGTCAACGTTTGCCGGGCCACGGCGAGTTGTTCGGTCAGTTCGCGTTCCGTCAGGTAGGCCGCGCCCACTTCGGCCACCAACGCAATCTGGGCGCTCCGGCGGGCTTCTTCACTGGCAAAAAAGGTTTCCAACGCCTGCTTTTTGAGACTGCGCACGCGGCCGAAAAGATCCAGTTCATATTGGGCAACGCCCAGGTTCACGTTGAACTGGTTGAAGGTCGCACCACCGCCGGTGCCGGCGAAACCGTAGGCAATGCGCTGGCGCGTGCCGTTGGCGTTGATATCTACGGTGGGAACCAAGGCGTTCCGCTGGACGCGGTAGAGAGCGCGCATTTGTTCGACGTTCAACATCGCCACGCGCAGGTCGGGATTGTTGGTCAGGGCCAGTTCGATGAGTTGTTGCAGGCGCGGGTCGCGGAAAAATTCGCGCCAGCCGATGTCCGCCGCCGGAATGGCGTTGGTCGAGACTTTGAGTTGCCCCGGTACTTTGGGCCAGGATGGCGAAATGGCCGCAGTTGGGCGGTGGTATTTCGGCGTGAGCGTGCAACCGGCCAAAGCCAGGATGGACAGGGCAATGATGGGCGAAAGATATTTGCTCATGGCTGTCCTGGTTTGCCGTTCTCGTCGTCATCGGCTGGGCCGCCTGCCTGGGGTACAAGCATGGTGTGTGATGGTTTTTGGGTCTTAAATATCCGGCGAACGACCACGAAGAACACCGGCACGAGGAAAACCGCCAGCACGGTGGCCGAAACCATGCCACCCGCCACGCCGGTGCCGATGTCGTGCCGGCTGGCCGAGCCGGCGCCGGTGCTCAACGCCAGCGGCAACACGCCAAGAATGAACGCCAGCGATGTCATCAGAATCGGGCGCAACCGCAAATGCGCCGCTTCCAGCGTGGCTTCGACCAGACCCTTGCCCTGCGCCTGAAGGTCCTTGGCGAATTCAATGATGAGGATGGCGTTTTTGGCTGACAAGCCGACGATGGTCAGCAAGCCGACTTTGAAGAACACGTCGTTGGGCAGGCCGCGCAGGGTGGCGGCCAGCAGCGCGCCAAAGACGCCGAGCGGCACGACGAGAATCACCGCCACCGGGATGGACCAGTTTTCATAGAGCGCGGCCAGCGCCAGGAACACCACGATGAGCGACAGCGCATAAAGCAGGGGAGCTTGTTTGGCCGACAAACGTTCCTCGAAGGACTGGCCGGTCCATTCGTAACCAAAACCGTTGGGCAGTTTTTGGGCCAGATTTTCCATGGCGGTCATGGCTTCGCCCGTGCTTTTGCCCGGCGGCGCGGAACCAACCAGTTCCAGCGACGGAAGCCCGTTGTAGTGCTGCAACTGGGGCGAGCCGTAAATCCAGTGCAAGGCGGCCACGCTGGAAAGGGAAACCATCTGGCCATTGTTGTTGCGCACATAGGCATTGCCGACGTCCTGAGGCAACATGCGATACGGTGAGTCCAGTTGGGCGATGACCCGTTGCACGCGGTTGCCGTTCACGAAATTGTTGATGTAATCCGAACCGAAATACGTTTGGAGCACCGTGTTCAAGTCCGCCAGCGAAACACCCAACGCGCTGGCCTTGGCCTGATCAATGTCCACTTTGAGTTCGGGCGTGTCCTCCAATCCTTGGAAGCGCAGTTGGACGATGTTGGGATCTTTCGCGGCCATCGCAAACAACTGGTCGCGCGCCTGCATGAGTTTGTCGTGGCCCAAACCGCCCTGATCCTCCAGTTCGAAGTCAAAGCCCGACGAGATGCCCAATTCGGGAATCGGCGGTGGGTTGATGGGATAAATGATGGCATCCTTGATTTGTCCCAGAGCCATGAAGG
>JBEKJN010000217.1:0-5029 GCA_050011235.1 Verrucomicrobiota bacterium
CGGATCGCCTGACCAAATGCGTGGAGTTTCTGGTGTCGGACGACGGTCAGGTGCTCAAGACAAGATTTTATCCGGCGGTGATTCATTCGCAGCGCCGGTTCACCTACCGGGAAGTGCTGGCGATTTTGCAGCGGAAACCAAGCGACCGGATTGAGCAGATGCTGCATGACGCGAATGCGCTGGCGCAGCGGATCCGGCGCCTGCGGTTCAAGGCGGGTTCGCTGGACTTGGATTTTCCCGAGATGAAAATCCGGCTGGATGACCAGGGCCGGGTGGAGCGCATCGAGAAGGTGGCGAATGATGTTTCCCACCAGTTGATCGAAGAATACATGTTGCTGGCCAACGAAGCGGTGGCAGGCTGGTTGATGAGCCGGAATGTGCCGGCGATTTACCGCGTGCACGAGGAACCGGACGAACGGCGGTTGCAGGAATATCGTGAGGAGGTGCTGAGCCATCACGTGCCCTGCGCGAATTTGACGAAGCGGACGGAGGTCCAGAAGCTGTTGCAAAAGCTCGAGACGATTCCCATCGGCGCAGCGCTCAAGATTGGGTTTCTCCGGTCACTCATGCGCGCCCGTTACGCGGTCGAGCCGCTCGGGCACTACGGCCTGGCCAAGGCCCAATACACGCATTTCACGTCGCCGATCCGGCGGTATGCCGACCTGGTGGTGCATCGCGCATTGTTTCAAAAGAGCCACGGCCCGGTCCATTCATTAAAGGAAACCGCCGGGCATATTTCCGATACCGAACGCAATTCCGCCGACGCCGAGCGGGACAGCAAGGATGTGAAGCTGTATGCATTCCTGAAGGCGCAGCTCAAGTCACCGAAACCGATGCCGTATCCGGCGCTGGTGATTGACATACGCAACTTTGGTTTCTTTGTGGATGTGCCGGGGTTGGCGATGAGCGGGCTGGTGCATCTTTCCAGTCTGGAAGACGATTTTTATGCGTTCGATTCAGACCGGAGCCAGCTGGTCGGCCGGCGTAACCGCCAGATAATCCGGCTGGGCGACAACGTGCGGGTGCAGGTGGCCAAGGTGGACGGTTTCAAGAAGCAGGTGGATTTCCGGCTGGCCAAGGATGGTGGAGATGGATCGGGACATTTCGCGAAAGGACGTGAATCGGACTCGAAACCCCGGCGAAAGCCTGCTGCGCGCCCGCACCGGAATTGGCGATAGGACGACGGGGTGCGGTGGCCTTGTCATCGGTGTTGTGCCATTCGCCGCGCGTTAAATCAGCTTTTGTGGAACAAGGTAAATGTAGGACAGGCGTCGCGCCTGTCTGCATATTCAAAGAAGCCGGAGACAGGCGGGACGCACTGTGCTATGCAAACGCCGCGAACAGCGCGCGCATCTCTTCATCCACGTCGGCGTCATCGGCCAAGGTTTGCGCGATTTCGTCGCGGAGCAGTTGCCGGTAGCGCTTCCGCAATCGGTGCACCGCCACGCGCACCGCGCCTTCGTCCATGCCCAACACTTTCGCGGCATCGGCGTGGGACAGCGCGCCCTTGCCGGCGGTGAGAAAGATTTTGAGCTGTTCGAATTGTTTCGGGCGGCCGTTCGAGTCGCACTCGGCGCGCAGCCGTTCGATGACCTTGGCGAGCAGGGCCACGGCCCATTCGCGGTCGAAGGCCTTGTCCGGACTCGGCTCGTTGACCGCCGCGATTTGAAACTGCGCGTCGGCGGTCTGCCAGTCCAAAGACAGCAATGTCTGGCCGCCGCCTCGCTTTTGACGCTGCGATTTATCCCATTCGTTGGCCAGAAAATGTTTCAATGATGCCAGCAAGAAAGCGCGGAATCGTCCACGCTCGGCGGAGAGTTTTTCGAGATAATTCTTGGCAAGAAAAGCCGCGAAGAATGCCTGGATCAAATCCTCGGCGTCTTCCTTCGTGCGCCCGCGCCGCCGGACATAGGCGTAAAGCGGGAACCAGTAAGTGCGGCACAATTCCTCCAGCGCGTCATCGGATTGCGGCGTCGAACGGTTGCCCGCCGCAAGCACGACCGTCCAATGCGTTGTGGCGAAAACATCGCCCGGCGCGGTCGAGAATTGGTTGGAATGTTCCGAAATCAATCAATCCAGTTTTTTCACCATGAAATGACAAATTCATACCAATCCGCGCCGCCAGGATCTACGTCATCAATCCTGACGGCTAGAGTTTCATCATTGGCGGGTGACGGAAATTGCGCGATGCTGACGGTCCCGCGCCCGGCGCGCTTTGTAATTTGAATTTTCTGTGCGTCGGTCGGCCGGAACGCCGGATTTAAGCCCTCAAATTCGGTGCTGACGTTATTAGTCCAACTTGGTGACCAGGCTTTGCCATTCACGAAAATGTTCTTTCCCGGCAAAGAGTATTCTTCGTGTTCGAACCACAGCTTGTTGCCGCTCACCTTGACAACGTCGCTTCCGTCAATCAAAGCCCGCACAGTTAATCTGTGATGACTGAGGCCAACCAGGAAGACAACCAGCGCCATTACCAGCGCGATACACGCTATTCCTATGGCCGATCCTATCCAAATGGTTTTATGGCTTGTTGTTTGCATAATATTTCTTTGGTTTTTAATTGCGGGTTGAGGATAAAAGATGCTCTGCTTTTCATTGGCGGACAGGTGCGTTCGACGCCAAAAACGGACCAGCAGCAAAATCAAAGCGCAAATGCCGGTCAAAGCCGTCGCGACGACGCCAGTTTTGAAAAGCAAGGAATGCGGCGTGACCGTGACGGAAATGTTGTCAAACCGTCCGGTGCCCGAAGCCCAAGGCTCAAAAAGATTCGCGTTAATTCGGACATCAGCAGTTTGGGCGTTTCGCGGTGCAAGGATATTGCCGACGACGACTCTTTTGTAGCGGGTCATGCCAGAGTCGCTGGTGGCCGATCCCACGAGAATCATCTTCTCGGCGTGGTAGTTGGTGCCGGTTTTATCAAAAAACCGCAGTTCGACACGGATATTGTCTTGTCCGTTGACCGTATCTGGTAATTTATAGCTGAACGAAAAAGTAATCGGTCTCGCTCCTGCCGCTGCCGGCCCCAATGCAAAATTTTGGGAGCGCCAGTCCGCAAGATTCCCTTTGCCGGCAACGGTGTTGTTGAGCGTGAAATCACAGCCGCCTTTGGTGGCTGGGTCATCAAAATCAGCCGACACGGAGCCGCCGCCGTTCACGCCCGTAAACCAATTCTCGCCAGCACCACCGGAATCGGGTGGTCCGAGTACAATTTGCTTTTGGAAAAGGAACAGGACGGCAAACACGGCGAGAGCCACGCAAGCGGCCACGCCGGCAAACATGACCGCCCCGCGCCAAATTGATTTGAGGATGTTTGTATGCATGGTTTGAGTGGAAGGTTGAGATTGAGCGGGAGGCGCAACCGGACTGGGATTCATCGCCACAATAGTCTCCACCATTGTCTTCACTTCGCTGACCTGTTGGTAACGAAGTTCAGGTTTCTTTTCCAACGCACGCAGCACCACTTCATCCAGTCGCACGTCAATTTGGACTTTCGACGACGGCGGTTCGAGACGTTTGCCGGGCAGTTCGCCGGTGAGCATCTGGTAAAACACCACGCCCAGCGCGTAAATGTCCGCGCGATGGTCCACGGCATCCGGATGTTCCTTCTGCTCCGGCGCCATGTAATTCGGCGTGCCCATCACTTTGCCCGCGTCGGTCAGGAGCGCCGAGCACCCGCTCGGCTCGTTGGGATTTCCAGTCGGGGCCGAGCCGAGTCGGTGCTCGGCGCTCCGCTCCGTTCCCACAATTTTTGCCAAACCAAAGTCCGCCACCTTCACCCGCCCGCGGCGGTCCAGCAAAATATTTTCCGGCTTGATGTCGCGATGGACGATGCCCCGGTCATGCGCAAATTGCAGCGCGTCACAAATCTGCGGCACGATGGCCAGCGCCTCGCGCGGGGCAATGCGTCCGGCGTGAAGCAATTGACGCAGGTTCACGCCGTCCACAAATTCCATCAGGAAGTAGTAAAGTGGTACGGGCGTCTCGCCCGTGTGTTTCTTGGCGGCAGTTTTATCATCACCAGAGGCCGACGTTCTGTCTGCATTACTATCGTGTCGAACAGGCGGGACGCCCGTGCCACTAACATTGCCGAACTCGTAAAGCGTCACGATGCCGGGATGATTCAGCTTCGCGAGCGCCTTGGCTTCGCGGGCGAAACGTCCGGCGAACGCGGGATCGTCACCGATGCCCGGTGGAAGAATTTTGAGCGCGACGATGCGGTCCAATTCTTTTTGCCGCGCTTTATATACCGCGCCCATGCCGCCCTTGCCGATGAGTTCAAGGATTTCGAGTTGCAGGAACAGCGGCGCGAGTTCGGAAATGGACGGCGGATTGAACGGCGGCGTTTGCCCGCCCGTGGCGGTTTCGGCGGCGACACCTTGTTTCAACAAGCAGGCCGGGCAAAGCCCGGCCAGCGCGCCGGCCGGCAGCGGCGTGCCGCATTGCGGACATTTGTTTCCGTCGGGCATGGGCTGGTCCAATTTTACCGCGTCCATACCCGCTTCAGAAGCAAAACCGGAAGGATGTTACGTGAATTTATTGAAAACCACGAAATACACAAACCACACGAAAAATTCAGAGGATGATGCGCTCGTATTCGACCTTGGGATAATGACCCAAGTTCACAAGCAGGCCGAGTTTGAGTTTCGCTGCCCGCAAGTAATTCTGAACCTGGGCGCGATGCTCGTTGGTCAAGGGGCTGACAGCTTTCAGCTCCACAACTATCTTGTCATAACAAATGAAGTCAGGCGTGTATTTGCTTTTGAGCGGTCTGCCCTTGTAAGTGAGGGCGAGTTGTGGCTGGGCCATGAAAGGAATTTTGCGGTCGGTGAATTCAATATCTAAACATTCCTGGTAAACAGCTTCGAGAAACCCGCTGCCTTTTTCTTTGTAAACCTCGAAACAAGCGCCCATAATTTCAAAGCTCTCCAATTTGTGAATGATGTTCATTTGTCCATTCCCTTTCGTGTTTTTGGTGTATTTCGTGGTTAAATTCACCGCAACTTGAACCCGCCCTGAAAAATCACTTCCG
>JBEKJN010000218.1:0-5029 GCA_050011235.1 Verrucomicrobiota bacterium
AGCCAATGCTGGAACGGAGACGGCCTGTCCGGTCTGCCATGCCGCCATCATTGTACCGGAAGCACCTGCTGGCCCCGCCGGGGATCCTCCCTGGTCAGACACCCCGCCGGCGTGGACGGGCCACAACGCAACCACCGCTGCCCCACGGACGTCCCGCCTGGCCATCGCTTCGCTGGTCTGTTCCTTGTCATCGCTGATCACGTGTATTGGATGGCTTCCGGGCATCATCTGCGGGTATATGGCCAAGTCAAGAATCCGCCGGGATTCGTCGCTCAAAGGAAAAGGACTGGCCACGGCCGGTCTCACCATCGGCTATTTGATTTTGACGCTGGAAGTGGGCACCGCCGGGTATCGTATATGGACTTTTTCAAACGCCGTAAAACAGGGAATCGTAAATGCCCGGCACGACCTGGCTACGAACAATCCAATCGTCACCCTGACTCAATCTACAACTGCATCCAATGCCAACCAGCCGTTGGAACCCGTCAAGCCCGTGGCCATTGCCGCCAATAACCAGCAGGTGCCGCCCGCCACCACCGGCTGGATATCCGACATGAGCAAAGTGTCGTTTCCCGACCATCCGGCCAGCGGGAAACTGCATGGCATTGATTTCGAGCTCAAGACCGCAATGCTCAGGGGTGACAATCTCAGGATAAATTCTGAAAACGGACTGTCGCTGGAAATTCTTGGTCTGGATGAACCCATTGTAGGCCAGAGCTATGAAATCCAGCCGGTTGACAGCGGCGGCGTCAATCCGCATGTCAGGATGACCTGGTATGAAGGGGACGTGGTTCTGACCGCGACATACGGCAAAGGCTATGGCATGAAACTGCAATTCGGTCAGGTCATAAACCGGAGGATATCCGGGAAAATCTATTTGTTTTTTCCTGACAGTTCAAAAAGCTGCGTCGCCGGCACATTTGAAGTGAGGCTTCCCAAACCGAAATGACAACAGCCAAAGGCTGTCCACGGCAAAAATCAGTGAAGGGGGATGATTTCCCGTTGCGGACAGCGGTTGCAGACGAGATGGGTACTGATTTCTGCTTTCAGCTTTCCGAATTTCAGCTTTTCTTCCTGCCTCCCCATCGCGCCAAAGCGCAGCGACAGCGGATCAACTTTCAACCAGTGTATCCAACCTGCGCGACAAAAGGTGTCCACGGCAAAAATCGCGAAGCGGAGACAGCTCAGCGCTCAGCCGACCTCAACCCTCAACCATTTGCGTTGCCATGTGAGAGGCGGGGATGCACCACTTGCTGTGACCGGTGCTGCCACCGACACAAGCGCCGTTCGGGGCGCGCCCCAATTGTCTTAAAAAGTGACAACTGATTCCCCGGAAGCGGCAAACGGCACTGTTTTTCCTGTATCGGATGGCCGGAAGCAAAAATATTACGCGGCTTTGCTTTTGAAACTCGCGCGGTCGTCCGCTTCGAGCCAGTCGAACGTGGTGCTCTTCTCCGGGTTCAGTCCGAGCTTGGTGCATTCCTCAATGAAGTAAGCGCGCTTTTCCGGATTTTTCATCATGCTGCCGGCTTCCATATCATCCGACCAGTCCTCGATTTGCGGCGGCGTCTTCGCCGTGCCGTTGGCCAGCAGCCAGGTGCCGACGTCCTCATAATTTTTTGCGGCCTGCACGGCGGATTTGAACTGGTCGCCGGTAATGCCCTTGAAACTGAAGAGCATATTGTCCAGCGGACAATCAAAATGATATTCGCCGGATTTGCCCGACAGGCTGGCGCGGCATTTGTCCACTGCGCGGCTCGCGATGGCGAATCCGGCGATGCGTTCGCGCGGGCTGTGCGGGGCTTGTTTGGTCAGGTTCCGGTCAATGATGGGTGTATTCATATTTTTAATTTTTTGGTGTGATCGTATCGAAAACGTTATTTCTTCATGGCTTTGACGTGCTGCAAATGGGCTTCCACCACTGGAATGGATTTATCCAGGAAGCTTTTGATGTCCGCGTCCTGCGTGGCGGTAGATTCGGCCTTGAACGCCCTGGCGTCCTTTTTGTGGCCTTTGATCATGGCGGCGATATAGGCATCGTCAAATTCCGAACCGGTCAAGGCCGTCAATTTATCCACCATCGCCTGATGGGTTGCATCCAGGCTGTCGGGCAAGGTCACGCCCTTTTGCGCGGCCAATGCTTTCAGGTCGTCATTGATGGCCGTGTGATCCTTCACCATCATCCGGCCGAATTCTTTCACATCGTCGCGCATCCCGTTTGTGGAAGCGAGTTCGCCGAGCTTCACCTCGGTCATGCCGCCTTGGGCAGCCGCGAGGATGAAATTTGTATCGGCCATGGAGACAGTTGTTTGAGCCTTGGTGCATGGAACCGCAAAGAGGAATCCAAACGCCATCAAGGCCACCGACAGTGGAATGATTGATTTCATAAGTTCGTTGAAGCTATGGCATGACCCCGTTCGTTGCCATGGGGTATAACCCTACCGGATTACGATGATTCTGGCTCCGGTCATCATGGCCAGCACAACAGGTAGGGGCATCGCGCTGCGATGTCCCCGGCGGTAAAGCCGCCGGAAGGGTTGCGCCCGCTTGGGGCGCAGACGGCGCAGCGCGCCGTCCCTACCAGCGGCACGGACATCGAACATCCAACTCTGATGAATCGCGAGCGGGCGTCGAACACTAAACGGAGGTAACGGAGAGAAAGGTGAGGTCGGAAACGGATTAATTCATTTTCTTTTATAATCACCTGCACGACCAAACTCGAAGAGCTTTGCAAAATAAAGTTTAGGGCTGTGGTTGACCAGAGGATGTTAAGAATGAGTCAAGAAACTTAAGCCTCGGTTTCCCGCGTTGGTGGCCGGGTTGCCGCTGAATCGCTGCCAGACGACTGGCGACAGGAGGTTGGTGGCGTATTGCACGTGGTAGCCGCCGGCAATTCAGGCCCCGTGCCAGAAGAAAAACAAGTCGATGGCGGATAAAAAAACGACTTGCTAATCTTTGGAACGGGAGCAAAATCACGAACAAGGCCCACGTTGGTCGCGGGCAGAAACTCAAATCGGAAAACATGCCTTCAATCCACAAACGGGAAGAAATCAAAATGAAAACGAAATTCATCATACCAGTCAGTTGCCTGATGCTTTTGGCCTTGTGCGGGTGCGTCTCCACGATAATCGGGGAGAAAGTTGCGTCAACTGCATCTCCACCGAAGATCGCCAATTTTAATTTTGATCTGTCAACACCCGGGGCGGATGCCGGCAGGTTAACCGTTCAATTCAGACAGCCGACCTACCAGTTGTCAGTTGAAAAATATGCCGTCAAAATAGACTCCCATTCTCCGCTGGTCGTTTCCAAACAAAGTGATGTTGAGGTGAAACTTGACGCCGGGAAGCATTCCCTGAAATTTTATGCGGTGTCAAGCAACCCGGAAGAAAGTGAAAAGGTTTCCTATGGCGAGCCCACCAAAAGGGAAATCGTCATAATCAAAGATCAGGAGCAAAAGCTAAAATACACCGGATCCTACCGGTTGTTTGGCCAAGGGAATGTTGAGGTCATTCAATAACACGGCGCCGGCGTCAATCCGCGGTTACATCAACCGGCCACCGGCTCCGGCTGTTCCGGCAAATGACGGCCAGCGGCTCGGTATGGCATCCGTCCTCGAACGTCACAGCGCCAGCAGGTGGTTGGCGGCCCCGGACACGACCGTTACCGCTGAATCATGATTGTTTGGCCAGGAGGAATATGCTGATGACGGCCAGGCCAATGCCAGCGATTTTGCGGGCGGTGAGCGGTTCGTGCAAAAAAACAATCCCCAGAACCGCCCCGCCTACGATGAACATCCCATAAATCGGGACCACGATGCTGGCCGGCCCCAGCGACAGCGCGCGGAACAGGGACATCACCGCCACCGTGAGCGCAATCCCGGTGGCATAGGCATACCAAGCGCTCGAACTCGCGAAATCCTTCGGGCTGACCGATTGCAGGTCACCGCGGAGCAGGATGATGCTCATGGCCGTTGTCATGGTGATGACGCAGGCGATGGCCAGAACGAGGAAGCTGGAAAACTGCCCGCTGCGCGTCGCAAGCTTCACTAACAACGTGGTGAACGAGTAACCGACCATGCCGGTCAATGCCCAGGTAATGTGATTCATAATTGTGTCGTGTTAAAAAAGCGTGTCGCAGGAATATGTCGCTCCTTCCGCCTTCGCCTCCGGCTACAGCGCGACCAGGACGGAGCTTAAAATGATTTTTGATCATGGTCTATAAAGATGTCGCGCCGGTAGTGTCCCAATTTGGTGGTAGGGACATCGCGCTGCGATGTCCTCGCCCGCGTAGCAGCGGGCGGAATGAATCACGTCCACCACACAAATTCCACACCTCACCCCTTGCGCCGCTGAACGCGGCGCGGACGGCGCAGCGCGCCGTCCCTACCTTTCGCGTGGTTAGCATATTTTGCGGTTTCAATCCGTGTCAATCCGTGTTCATCAGCGTCATCCGCGGTAAAAAAAGTTTGACGGCGAAGTTGTAACGTAGGGCAGGCATCTTGCCTGCTTCCATCTAAAATCAAGAAGAATGGAGACAGGCTGGAAGCGCTGTCCTACTTTAAGCCCTTGCAGAATTTCTCAATCCGGTCCAAGCCCTTCTCGATGTTCGCCATGCTGGTGGCGTAGCTGAGGCGGATGCAATCGTCCGCGCCGAACGCGATGCCGGGCACGGCGGCGACCTTTTCCGCTTCCAGCAATCTTGCGCAGAAGTCGGTGGACTTGAGGCCGGTCTTCGAAATGTTCGGGAATAAATAGAACGCGCCCTTCGGATTCACGCAGGAAATGCCGGGGATGCTGTTCAATTTCTGGTGTGCGTAGCGGCGGCGTTTGTCGAATTCCGCGAGCCACGCCTTCAAGTGGTCCATCGGACCGGTGATGGCGGCCAGCGCGCCTTTTTGCGCGAACGACGTCGGGTTGCTCGTGCTGTGGCTTTGCACGGCGTCAATGGCCTTGGCAATCGGCTCCGGTGCGGCCAGAAAACCGAGACGCCAGCCGGTCATGCTCCAGGCCTTGGCAAAACCGTAGACGAT
>JBEKJN010000219.1:0-5008 GCA_050011235.1 Verrucomicrobiota bacterium
CAATACAAACTGGAAGTCATGCTGCATGAGCCGGAAGGATGCAGAGCGCTGGTTGAACTGCGCTGCCGTGTATGTGCGCATGTCCACGGAGCATCAGCAGTATTCGACCAGCAACCAGATGGACGTGATCCGCGAATACGCCAAGCGCCGCGAGATGGGCATCGTAAAGGAGTATTCGGACGAGGGTAAAAGCGGGCTGAACATCCAAGGGCGCGACTCGCTCGCGCAGATGATCCGCGATGTCCAGGAGGGCAAAGCGCATTACTCGTCCATCCTCGTTTATGACGTGAGCCGGTGGGGACGGTTTCAGGATGCCGATGAAAGCGCGTATTACGAATACATCTGCCGCCGGGCGGGCGTGTCGGTCCACTACTGCGCGGAACAGTTCGAGAACGATGGCAGCCCGATGTCCACGGTCATGAAAAGCATGAAGCGGACGATGGCTGGTGAATACAGTCGGGAGCTTTCAACGAAGGTTTTTCAAGGCGCGTGCCGGCTGATTCAGTTGGGATACAAGCAAGGTGGGACGGCTGGTTTTGGCCTGCGGCGGATGCTGATTGATCAAAGTGGCGAGCGCAAGGCGATGCTGAAAATGGGCGAGCAAAAAAGTATCCAGACTGATCGCGTGGTGCTGGTGCGTGGCCCGGAAGAAGAAATTAAAATCGTCCGCTGGATTTTTCAGACATTCATCGGCGAAGGGAAAATTGAATCCGAGATTGCGACCATCCTGAATGCGCAAGGCGTGAAGACGGATTTTGGGCGGGAATGGAACCGGGCAACGGTGCATCAAATCCTCACCAACGAAAAATACATCGGCAACAACGTTTATCACCGGACGTCGTGCAAGCTGAAGAAGAAACACGTCAACAATCCGCCGGACAAATGGGTTCGCGCTGACGGCGCATTTGAGCGCGTCGTCGAGCCGGAATTGTTCTGGCGGGCGCGGGAAATCATTCTGGCGAGAAGCCAGAAATTGACGGATGAGGAAATGCTGGAAAAACTCCGCACCTTGCTGAAAATGCACGGGCGGATTTCGGGTATCCTCATTGACGAAGCGGAAGGACTGCCATCGAGCACGGCGTTCAGTCATCGCTTTGGAACACTGGTGAACGCCTACCGGCTAATCGGCTATGACCCCGGTATTGATTACAGTTTCATCGAGGAAAACCGGCGGCTGCGGAAACGTCACCCGGAGCTTGTCGCCGAAGTCGTCCAAAATATTTCCGACCTCGGCGCGGCGGCGGTCTGGAATCATGAAACTGAACTGCTGGACGTGAACGGTGAAATGCGCGTGGCCATCGTGCTGTGCCGGCACACGGAAACCGGCGCGGGTTCGTCGCGCTGGCTGATCCGGCTGGACGCGAGTGGGCGACCGGACATCACGATTGCCGTGCGAATGGATGCCACGAATGAAGGTATCCGGGACTATTATATTTTGCCGGCGCTGGACATGACCTGGGAAAACCTGCGGGTGGCGGAAGCCAACGGCATCCATTTGGACACCTACCGATTCGACACGCTGGAGGCATTTTTTGGCATGGCGGAGCGGGTGAAGCTGGAGGAACTCACATGAGCGACGAGTTGCAACTGATACCGATTGAGCAGATTTTCGTCGTGAATCCGCGCCACCGGGACCCCAAGAAATTTGCAATCATCGTCCAAAACATCAAGAACCTCGGCCTGAAAGTGCCGATACAGGTGAGCCGCCGGCCAGCGGGCGAAACGGATGCCTTCAAATATGACCTGATTTGCGGACAGGGGCGCATGGAAGCCTTCAAGGCGTTGGGACATAAAGAAATTCCCGCCGAAGTGAAGGAGCTAACCCGGCAGGAACTGCTGATTTGCAGCCTCGTGGAAAACATCGCGCGGCGTTATCCGAGGCCGATGGATTTAATCCGCGAAATCGAACGGTTGAAAACGCTGGGCAACAACGTCCATCAAATCAGCAAAAAGTTGGATGTGAGCGACAACCTGGTGCGGGGATATTTGAGCCTGAATAATGCGGGCGAAGAACGGTTGCTGGAAGCCGCCGTGATGGGAAAGATTCCGCTCTGGGTGGCGGTGGACATCGCCAAGACGGACACACCGGAAACGCAGCGTGAACTGCTGAAAGCCTACGAAGAAAAGCAGCTTGATTACAAATCTCTCAAATATGTTAAAGGTCTGATTGAAAGCCGGCGGCGGAACGGCAAGCAACGGGGTGGCAGGTCATCGGCGGTAAAGCCCAAAACCAGCATCGAAAGCATGGTCAACTCCTATCGCAAGGAGAGCCAGCGCCAAAAGCTGATGATCAAAAAGGCGAAGGTGTGCGACGCAAGGCTGGGTTTCATCGTGACGGCCTTCAACAAGCTGTTGGCCGACGAGAATTTTCACACGCTGCTACGGGCTGAAGCACTGCCGACGATGCCGAAATATCTTTCGGCCAAACTTTCACCTCAAACAAAAAACGGATCATGAGCGAAATGAAAATTGGATTTGAGCTGCGAAAAATCCGGCTGGCACTGGAAAACATTTTGCCGATGCGGTTGGTTAAAGCCGAGGAGAAGGCTACCTATCGGTTCAAGGCGATTATCGGTTCCATCCCAGAGGTCGGGCTGGTGGAACCGCTGGTGGTGTATCCGCAAAAGGATTTGCCGGGAAAATATATGCTGAAGAACGGACACCTTCGTTATTTCGCCTTGCAAGATTTGGGAAAAACCGAAGCCGACTGCCTCATCGCCACGGACGACGAGTGTTACACCTATAACGCCCGCATCAGCCGACTGCCGCCAATTCAGGAACACAAGATGATCGTCAAGGCGGTGAACAACGGCGTCAGCCCGGAGCGGTTGGCGGTGGTGCTGAACATGCCGCTGCGGGTGGTGCAAGCATCCATGAACCTGCTGAAAGGCATACATCCCGACGCGTCGGAATTATTGAAGGACAAAAACATCTGCCCGAAAGCCCTCCGGCTGTTCAAGCGCGTGAATGGAAACCGGCAAATTGAAATGGCGGAAATGATGGTCACGATGAACAACTATGTGGCTGGCTACGCCGAAGCGATGGTCCTAGGAACGCCGCAACATCAACTGGTGAACCCGGACGAGCCGAAGAAAAAGGCCGGGATGTCGCCGGAAGACATCGCGCGGATGGAAAGTGAAATGGAATCACTCGAACGCGACTTAAAAGCGGTCACGGATACCGGCATCAACGCATCAACGAAAAGGAATATCTGAACAAGGTCACGGAAGTCATGCGGTCCGTGCTTTCCCGCACAGGCGACAAGTTGCCGGACATATTACGCGACCGCGACGTGGCGAAGGCGTTTTACGGTGTGGTGAATGAGACCCTGGAGGGTCTGCAATTGAAGGAAGACGCAGTGCCCTATGGCGGGCCGAACTTTGCGGCGGAACTGGCGGTCAAGATTGATGAAGCTGTCCAGCAACGGCTGAGGGTGGACTGGCGGGCAAACCCGGATGTCCAGAATGAGATGCGAAATGCGATTGACGATTTGCTCTATGAAGCGCGGTCGGCGAAAGGCGTGCCGCTGACAATGCAGGACATGGACGCGATTATCGAAAGGGCACTGGACATCGCCAGGAGTCGTTATCCCCGTTAGGTATGAGCCACACTTGCCACCATGACACAGAATCACGAAATCAAATTTGGCGGGGGGCGGATTGGGTTTGGTCTGCGACGGTCAACCCGGCGGACGCTGGCGATCACGGTGCGGCCGGACTTGAGCGTGTTGGTGACCGCGCCGAGAAAAACGGCGGTGGAAACCTTGCTGGCAAAAGTGCGGAAGCGGGCGGTTTGGATAAGACGGCAGCAGAGGTTTTTTAGCGAGTTTCTGCCCCAAACACCGCCGCGCCGGTATTTGAGCGGCGAGACTCACCGTTACCTGGGGCGGCAATACCGGCTGAAGGTTGTCGAAGTGGATGCGACGGAAGTAAAAATGCGGGGCCGGTTTATCTGGGTGCATACGCCGTGCAAGGCAGACACGGCGCGTGTGCGAAAGCTGGTGCAAAGCTGGTATCTGACGCAAGCGAAAGAGCGGCTGGCGCGAAGTTTTGCGGAAAGCACGGCGCGGCTGGGAACGCGGCTGGCTAATCCGCCCCGGATGCAGTTGCGGCGGATGCCCAAGCGCTGGGGCAGTTGGACACGGCGCAGCGGGGTTTGGCTGAATCCCGAACTGGTGATGGCACCGGCATCCTGCATTGATTATGTGGTGACGCACGAGCTTTGTCATGCGGTGCATGGCAACCACGGTAAAAAGTTTTACGAACTACTCCGGCGCGTGATGCCGGATTGGGAAATGCGCAAGGCGCGGCTGGAGCGGGTGGCAACGAATTGAAAAAACCGATTTGGATGGATTGACATTTTTGCCGCAACTATCGTGGACAACCACTGGAAATCGGCATGGACTTCTGGATTTTCCTTGGATGAAGCACGGACGCTGACTGTGCGCGGTTGTGGACTGGACATTGTCACGGACAAGTTGCGGCCACGGTCAGTTCATGGACTGGACACGGACATGCTTTCGGACAGGTCGCGAACGTGGATTGTGCGTGGCACGGAAAAACCGTGGATAAATCGTGACCGTGTAAAGAATGTGGAATATGTGTGGAAAGTTCCTAGCCGCTGCGCGGACGAAGGCGTGGTTATCATGTGGATTTGCCCAGACGCTGCCGGGAGATTGGCCGGCAGTTGCGCGGATACTGTGTGGAAATAATTCGGTTTTACCCCAGATATTTCATGGAAATTGCCGGGACACGTCCCGGCTGTTGCTCGGCTTCTGTGCGGACATTGCTCGGATGTTGCCGGGAAGTTGCCCGGCAATTGCCCGGATGATTGAACGGATGTTGCGCGGATGCTGCACCGGACGCCACGCTAGATGTTGCCCGGCAATTCGCCGGATATTCTGCGAACATGAACGCCTTAAAAATTTAAGGGGTGTGGCGTCCACTCTCAAACCCGCACAAAATTGTGTGGGCACTTCAGTTGGCATCTACCTGCGCAATTGAAGGCG
>JBEKJN010000220.1:0-5000 GCA_050011235.1 Verrucomicrobiota bacterium
CATCCGCGAGAAAACCCGGTTTGGTGTCGGTTTGAACCACGTCATCGAGGTCCTGACCGGCGCGGACACGGAGAAGGTTCGCAAGTGGAATCACGAGCAACTCTCGACCTACGGCATCGGCAAGGAACATAGCCGGCCGGAGTGGGCGGCCATTGGCCGGGAGTTGATCCGGCTCGGCCTTCTGCGGCAAACGGCGGAAAAATTCAGCATTTTGGAACTGACGGCGGCGGGACTGGCCGTCCTCAAACAACGCAAACCGATGACGCTGACCAAACCCGTCACCGCGCCCGAACCCAAAGTCCAGCGCATCGGCGAAATTGCCTGCGATGAAGTATTGTTCGACCGCTTGCGCCGGTTGCGGAAGCAACTCGCTGACGAGCGCGACGTCCCGGCTTACATTGTTTTCTCCGACGTCGCGTTGCGCCTGATGGCGCGGAATTACCCGGCGAACGAGCGCGAATTCATGCGCATCAGTGGCGTGGGCGAAAAGAAGCTGCGGGAATTTGGCGGCGTGTTTCTCTCGGAAATTGCCGCGTTTCTGCAAAACAACCCGCGCCAGATTTTTGCCGACGATTCATTTGCCGCGCCCGCGCCGCCCGCCCGAAGCAGCCTGGGTGATTCAGCGCGTGATACCGTGCGCCGCTTTCGCGCCGGCCAATCCGTGGAGCAAATCGCCCGTGAACGGGGCTTTACGGCCGGCACGATTTACGGGCATCTGGCGGAGGCCATTGAACACGGCGAACCGATTGAACTGGACCGGTTTTTCACCGCGGAAGAACGGCAGCGGGTCGCCGCCGCCTTTGAAAAAATTGGTTTCGGCAATTTGGGCAGCGTGTTTGAATCGCTTGGCGGCGGTTGCGATTACGGCCGGCTCCGGATTTTCCGGGCCGCAGCGAATGCCAAAGGGCAGGTTGGACATGCTGCCCGTCTCTGATTCGTGAACGTGGAAACAGGCCGGGGCCTGCCCTACTTTGACTGCCGTTTCAATTTCGCCACTTCGATGTCCGCCTGCCGCGTTGGTTCGGGAATGCGGTAGTGCGTGCAGCAGGCCAGAACCAGTTTGATGGCCGACGCCAAATCCACGCGATGCCCGATGCTCACAAAAACCGGGCGTATCCCCTTTTGCGTCCGGAGCACAACGCCAATCTGTTCATCACCGTCCTTGAGCGGCGTCATTGCGCCGGCATTTGATGCCAGTTTCCCAAAAGTTCCCATCAGCCGGCTCTTGGCGACGCCGACACCGGGCTTGTCCAATTGAATCGCCAGATGCGACGCGATGCCGCAGCGTCGCGGGTGCGCGAAGCCTTGTCCGTCAAAAAGAATCGCGCCGAATTCGTGCCGTAACGCGCGAACGGCTTGCAGCACCGCCGGACCTTCCCGGAAGCTGAGAAAGCCGGGAACATAGGGGAATTCCGCCGGCCGCGTTGCGTGCGCAACTTCGATGATGCCCTGCGTTTCGCGGTCATAAACGACGGCAGCGGCGAAGATGGTTTGCTTGTCGTCGGAGAACGCGCAATCAGCCCCGGCGACGAATCGCGGCAGCGGTTTCAGCGGCGCGAGAATCATCCGTTCGCGCAGGCGCTTCTGCGTGGCCTTCCATTCTTCCACAAGCGTTGACCAGCCTGGATCGGATTTGCCGCGAAGTGTCATAGGAAGATTTGACATCCAATTTCAGATGCGCATCAGGGCCTTGAATTGCAAAGTGCCGCCGCCAGCGCGCCAGCGTTTTGGACTGCGGTGGCCCTCCACCGCTTTGCCAATGGACGGCGCTTCGTCCAAAGCGCCAGAGGGCTGGCGCAGTCCAAGACCTCGCGGCGGTTCGGACAGTTCATGGAAAAATTTCCCTCGGCGTCGCGCGCAACACGCGATAACGGTGCGTCCACGGATCAATCCGGCATGCCGCGCGGTAATCGCAAAATTCGCACGGCGTTTCACTGCCCTTGCGATATGGATCCACTTTCGCCACGCCGGAAAAAATGGCGCGGCCCATTCCGCGCAATTGCGTCTCCACCCGGTCGAGCAGTTTTTCGAATTCCGCGCGGGGCAGGGCCTCGACCGAACCTTTGCGCAACGAGCCGTCCTTGTTCCGTTGATAACTGAATTGATCCGCCGCGCCAACGCGGTCCAGTTTCGGCAGCACGCTGGCGTCAAATCGGCCCGTGTGGCGGTAGGCGCGTTTGCGCGCGTCACCGGCATCGTCCAGCACCTCGACCCGTGTGTTGCCGCTTTCGTATTGGCCGCGCAAGTTCACGTAAAAAACACCCGCCGGAACCAGACGCGCCACGCCGAGCGCGCCGCGCGGGTCCGCCCAATGCCGGAGCACGTTCAGATACGCCAGCAACTGCAACTGCACACCGTGCTCCACCAATATCGCGTCGAGCTTTTTGCCGCTGGATTTGTAGTCCAGCACCAACGCCAGTGCGGTATCGCTGCCCGGCTCACGCCACAAATCCACACGGTCAATCCGTCCCTGCAGCGCGAGCTGGTGGTCATCCCCCAAATCCAATTCCAACGCCGGTGCACGGGCGTCATCACCGCCGAAATCCAGTTCCGCCGCCGCCGGATCAAATTCGTTCTGCTCCCGTAGCCACGTCACCACGACCTCGATGAAATCCTGCAGCGATTCGGTCATCGCCCGCGCTTCGAACTGTGTCTGCGCTGTGTCGCGCAGCAATCCGCCGCGGAAATTTTCCGTCAATTCCACCGCGATGGCGCGAATCCGTTCACGTGCCTCGGACGGCGTCAAATCGCGCCAGCGTCTGCCCTCGGCGGCCAATCGTTCATGGAAAACTTTCAGCACGTCGTGCTGGAAACTGCCCCGTTCCCGCGCGTCGAGTTCGAAAATCTTCCGCTCCCCGGCCCGCAAACCGCTGCGGACAAAAAACCGGAACGGGCATTGGGCAAATTCCTCGAGCCGGCTTACCGACGTCCGCAACACCGGGCCAAAAAGTTTTTCCGCCAGCGCCGGCGACAGATTTTCCGCCGGATCCGGCTCACGCAACTGGCGCAAGCTTTCGGCGAGCAATTTCAACGATGGCAGTTCGAGCAGTTCGGACCATCCCTCACCCGGTCTGTGGTCACCCTCTCTCCGCGTGGCGGGGAGAGGAGCGCTCATTTGAATTTCGACGAGCGGCGCGGCGAGTTCGATGGGATGCACCGCTTCAGCCATGCCGATATCGCCGCCGAATTCCCCGATTTCCAATTTTGGAAACAACCGTTGCAGATGTGAAACAAACGGCGATGGATTCAGCGTTTTGCCGTCGGCATCATGGCGGGCAAAAGTCACGGCCAGTTTTTCACTGGCGCGGGTGCAGGCGATGTAACCGTAGTAACGTTCGCGCGCCAGCCGTTCGCGCAAATCCGGGCCGAGCGTGACGCCACCTTGTTCCAATTCATCCCGGTCGGCGTCCGTCAAAATCGGCGGCGTGGCGGGTGCGGCGGGAAAGACGGATTCGTTCACGCCGAGCACCAGCGTGAATTTCAAGTTTGGATTGCGGGCGCGGTCAATGGCACCCAGCAGCACTTCATCGAGCACGGGTGGAATCACGCCCACGGTCAGGTTTGCCAAGCCCGCCTCCAGGATCGGCAGCCAGTCGCGCAATGGCAGCGCTTCGCGCGAGAACGCGAGCGCCACGTTGTCCAGCCACACGTTCATTTGCTCCCAAACGGTCGAGTGGATTTGCGATTTACGATTTACGATTTGCGATTGACCGGAGTCCGACAAGCTCCATCGTTCCAAAGTCTTCTCCACATCAAGTTCATCCCAGAGTTTGCGGAGTGCATCGGCAAGCTGATTGCCGGATGGCTGGTTTTTATGGCGCGCGAGGCGCGCGGCGAAATCCTCAAACGGCGGGAAAATCTTTTTGCGCAGACGTTCAAGCGAATTATCATCGGCCGGCAATGGTTCGCGCCATTTTTTGCCGCGCCAGCCGAATTCAAGTGCGGTATTTTCGAGCCGGTCAATTTCGATTTCTTCAACGCCGGAAAATCCGGCCTTGAGCGCGGCGAACCAGTCGTCGTGCGGCCAATCGAAGGTGACCGTGCGGAGTGTACTGCGGGTGAGTTCAGCCAGCGGGTGATGGGCGACGGATTCGCGGCGATCCAGGAAAAACGGGACACCATAACGACGAAACGCGCGTGCCAGCGGTTTGTGATAACCGTCGAGGTTTCGCACGAGCACGGCGCAATCGCGGAACCGCGCGCCAGCGTGAACAAATTTCAGGATTTCGCGCGCGGTGAACGTCGCTTCGGCTTCGGGATTTTGACAGGCGACGATTGAAATGGCGGAGTTCGGAGTTCGGAGTTCGGAGTTCGGAAAGGTCGGGGACGCCCAGTTTTCTTCAAGCCGTGCGAGTTCGGAATTTTCTGCGAAACGGTTTTTGTCGGGATTGCGTTTGAGTATTTCGACGCCGATTTCACAACGCGGCAGTTTCGCCAGCCGTTGGCGGCATTGCTGAAAGGTCTTGCCGACGGACGACCAGATGGAAAGCCATGAAGTTTCAGCTTTGGGTTCGTTTTCGAGGCAGAACGCAAGCGTCGCGCGCTCGCAATGCGGCAGGACGGCGGCGAGCAAGTCCAATTCCTGGGGCGTCATTTCCGCAAAACCGTCAAGCCACAGGGCGGAACACCGGAGTTCGGAGTTCGGAGTTCGGAGTTCCCGTAGGGCGTCAGTTGCGAAATCGAGCAGGCGGTTCGCATCCTGCAATTCATGTTCGGCGAGCCAGTGCGCATAAGCCTCGAGCAGCAGCGCGAGGTCATGGAGTTTGTCCTGCAGTTCGCGGCGTCCCACAAGGCGGGAGGTGAGGGCGCGGAGTTTGGCGGGTGTGAATTGGTGTTGTTGCAGTTCGCCGAGCAACCGGCTGAGTTGCTGGGCGAAACCCGGCCGGCGGGCGCTTCGGCGGAACAACTTCAATTCGTTCTCGTGCAGCAGCAACAGGGCGCGCAAGACCATCACCCGGCCTTCCTCGGCGAGCAGTTGCGGCGGCGCGGCCTGCAGCTTT
>JBEKJN010000221.1:0-4972 GCA_050011235.1 Verrucomicrobiota bacterium
CACGCGAGCCGTTCAAGCGCACGCTCGGCCCGCTGGACATCACACTTGAAAATTTCCGCACCGACCCGGACAACAAAAATCCCTACGCTTTCACCGGCACCACGGATGCCGGCGAACAGATTTCGTGGAGCGGCTTTTTTTATCTCGACCCACTGCGTTCGCAGGGCGAGTTAAAGTTGTTCAACTTCACGCTGAACAAATACGCGCCGCTGTACCAGGACCTGGTGCGCTTCGAGATCCGCGGCGGTTCCATCGCCCTGGACGCGAAATACCGCCTTGAATTGAGCGCCACCAACCGCGTCGCCGCCGTGAATGACACGGCATTTGCCTTGCGCGATTTCAAACTCGGCCAACCGGGTGACAGCAACAACATCGTCGAACTGCCGCTCTTCGACGTCACCGGCGCGAGCGCCGATCTGGAAAGCCGTCAGGCCACGGTGGATTCCGTGACGGCCATCGGCGCGAAATTATTTTTAAGCCGCGCCACGAATAATGCCATCAACGTCGTCGAGCTTTCGCAGCCGGCGGAGTCGGCGACGAATGCGCCGGGCGGGATTTTGTTCCTGCTCCGCTCCGTCACCAACGCCGTCGCGATGCTGCTCAACAGCACGAACCAGTGGAGCGGCACGGTCGCCAGTGTGAATTTCACCAATTGCGCGCTGCACCTCGAAGACCTCGTCAATTCGCGTCCGGCCAGACTGGATTTGAGCGACATTACGCTTTCGGCCAGAAACATTTCCAATGTTCCCGGCACCAATCTCACGGCCGAATTGTCCCTGCGCTGGAACACCAACGGTTCGATCAAGCTCGCGGCCACCGCGTCGTTCCTGCCGCCGACCGCCGACCTCAAGCTCGATCTGGACCAGCTTGATCTCGGCACGCTCGACCCGTATCTCGAACCCAAGCTCAATCTGTTCATCCTCGGCAGCCGGCTCGGCCTGCACGGACAGGTGCATTTGCGCACGCCGAAAGGCCAGTTGCCCGAAGTCACGTTTCACGGCGACGCGAGCCTCGACGGTTTCCACACCGTGGACGGCGTCATGGGCGAGGATTTGTTGAAATGGGATTCCGTCCGCATCAACGGCATTGACGCGAACCTGAATCCGCAAACCGTCAGCATCAAGGAAATTGCCGTGGACAACGCCTACGCGCGCCTCGTCATCGAAACCAACCGCACCATCAACCTGCTCAACGCCCTGCGTTTGACGAACACCAACGCGCCGGCCACCAACGAAACCAAGGTTGCCGCCGCGCAAAAACCCGCCGCGACCAATTCATCGCTGCCGCGCATTTCCATTGCCAGCGTCGTCATTTCCAACACCGCCGTCAGTTTCACCGACCGTTCGCTCAAGCCGAACGTGAGCCTGGCAATCCAGCAGGTGAACGGCACCATTTCCGGGCTTTCCTCGGAACAACTTCAGCACGCGGACGTGAATTTGAGCGCGAAGGTGGACGGCGTCGGCCCCGTCGCCATCACCGGCGCCATCAACCCGTTCAGCGGCACGCAGACGAACGACGTGAAAATTTCCGTGAAGGACGTGGATCTGACGCCGGCAAGCCCGTATTCGGGAAAATTCGCCGACTACCGCATCGCCATGGGCAAATTGAACATGGACCTCGCGTATGAACTGGTCGGGGAAAAATTACAGTCGAAAAACGTCATCACGTTGGATCAGTTTACGTTCGGCGAAAAGGTGAACAGCCCGGACGCAACGCATCTGCCGGTGCGCCTGGCCATCGCGATTTTGAAGGACCGCGAAGGCAAAATCGTCCTCGACGTGCCCATCGAAGGCAGCCTCGACGACCCGAAATTCCGCATCGGCAAGGTCGTCACGCGCGCCATTGTGAACATCCTTGAAAAAGTCGCCACTTCGCCATTTTCATTGGTGGGCGCGCTGTTCGGCGGCGGCGGCGAGGAACTTGGCTACCAGGATTTCGCGGCAGGCAACGCGGATTTGACGCCCGCCGACAAACAAAAACTGGATACGCTGGCGAAGGCGCTTTACGCCCGCCCGGCGCTGCAACTGGAAATTTCCGGCAGCGTGGACCCCGACGGCGACCGCGAAGGATTGCAACGCGCCGCGCTGGACCGGGAAATCCGCGAAAAGATATGGACGACGCTCCGCAAATCCGAACGCGCCACCAATTCCGTTGACCAAATCGTCGTTGTGCCCGACGAACGCGCGCACTGGGTGAAAAAACTTTACAGCGAAGCGGTTGCCGACAACAAAATCACGCCGCAACTCATCGCCGCCAACACAAATCTCGCCGCCTACGCCGCGGCCGTTTTGCCACGGCGGCTGGCCACCGAAAAAGGCGCGACGATGCTGATGAAACCGGGGCAAACGGCGAAAGAGCAACCCGCCGCCGGCACGGTTTACCAGACAAAACTGGTTCCGCCACCCGACCCGATGGAAGCCGTCCTGCTCGCCACCTACCCCGTCGCTGAAAACGATTTGGAAACGCTGGCTGCGAGCCGCGCGAAAGCGGTCCGGGCGTATTTGCTACAGACCGGCAAGGTTGAATCCGCGCGCCTGTTTCTCAGGGAAGACCAGGCAGCCGGGTTGCGCAGTGACGGCAGCCGCGTCTATTTGCAGTTTAGGTAGGACTAAACGGCAGGGACGCCGCGCTGCGGGGTCCGGTCATCGCAGCGCGATGACCCTACCCAAAATCGGGCGGCGTTGTCGGGTGACATTTCCCGATTTACAGTTTCAATTTCTGCCTGGTCAGTTCGACGCTATTGGTCTGGCTCCGGTCCGGTGTGACCAGTTCCAATTGCACAGTCGTCCCGACCGGCCCGCGAATGAGGTTGACACATTGTGCCAGCGGTCTGCCTTGCATCGGATTGCTGTCAACCTTGCTCACAATCAGGCCGTTGGTGATTCCCGCCCTCGCCGCCGGCGAGCCGGGAACAACCTGTTGAACGACGAGTTCGTGTGTTTGCGGGTCCAGCCGAATCAAGATGCCCACGCCGACAACTTCGGGAACTCCCAACCCTTGGCGGATTCCGCCCTGCTTCGGTGGCTGATGAAAGTATATGATCAATCCTGCCGCAAGCAGGCACGCTGCCACGACGGCGACTGCAATTTTAGTTCTCTTGTCCATCTCAATTGTTCTTTGCGCAACATTGTGACACGGATTCCACGGATTTTCACCGATTTATTTTGTGCCAATCAGTGCAATCCGTGTCTAAAAACTCTGGACAAAATCGGGCGACAGGCGTATTCAGCCAATCAGTTGGAAAATTCGGGCTTGGACAGTATTTGTCCTATCGCTTGTTGGAAATTTTTGGGATGAGCGACAAATCAAAAATCGAGTGGACGGACGCACCGCAGTGCGGCGTCCGCAAATCCGAGACCGGCCGGGAATTGGACCGGCGCACGTATGATGAATTTCCCGAACGGCGGCAAACTCCGGTTCCTGATTTGGAATTCGGGCGGAATGCGCTGGAACGGCTGGAAACGGAATTGGTTTGACAGCTTGCGCGAGCGGACTTTGGAAATGAAGGTCGCTTTTTTACTTGAAAAATCCTAATGTGCTGGCCTCATGCTTGATGGAAGGCGATTTTCGCCTTCATCAAAATATTCAATTAAATGCCTTACCGTTTTGAAAAAGCTGGGCTTTGGCTGGCTACCCTTGCGCACCAAGACAATGACCCCTTCCCTCGGGAACGAGAACAGCTTCGAAATGCATTTTACTCTTTTCGGAAAAATGCTGAAGTTCTCGTGGGACGCATTACAGTTTCGCTTCCAAGTTTAACCAAACACGACATTAGCCATCTCGACGCGCTTTGGGAAACGGCGACATTGATCGCGGGCGATTCTTACCCGATGAATCCACTGGAAGGTTTTGTGTTTGGTGGGGCAATTCTTTTACATGACGCGGCCCTGTGCTTTGAAGCTTATCCTGGAGGAATTGGCGAAATTCGCAGCACGGTTGCGTGGAAAGACGCATACGCGGCCGAATTGTCCGCCACGCCGCAACCGACTGAGGAAGAGATGAAATCCAATGCGGATTTCTCCGCGCTACGAAGGCTGCATGCAAAAGAAGCGGCTAACAGAAAAAAATGTTGTCCCTTCTCCCGTCTTTGGAGTGTTGGACGCGATTGTTGTTTCGATCCGACCGACCTGATTGGACTTACGAGTATGACCCTTCCCCAACCATTCCAATATCAAGGCAGCAAGCGGGCGCTGGCTTCGTTGATTCTGAGCCATCTGCCGGCCAGTATGAGGAAAATTCTGATTTACGGTTTGCTGTTGCTGCCTGCGGTCGTTTTGTCTCAAGATTTCATCGGCCAGTTTCCCTACCACAAGAAGACGGAGTATTTTGATTTTTATTACCTGCGCGACTCGCCCAAGATTCCTGACATTGCCCGCTTTGCCGATGGTTTTGTGAAACTCGTGAACCGCGATTTCTTCAAGGCGGATTTTGATTATCCCATCCGCGTGCTGGTGTTTGAAGACCGGGCGCAGTTCAAAGAGTTTCTCATCCAGCAATTGCACATCCAGGACCCGCCGAATTTCGGCGTCTATGTCTATCGCTACAAATTTTTTGCGACTTATGAAGATTCCGGACTCGGGACATTCGCGCATGAGATTTTGCATCCGCTGGTGGAGCGGAACCTGAAAGACCGACCGCAGTGGGCGATGGAAGGCATCCCGACTTTCTTTGAGAAGTTTTACGGTTACTGGAAGGACGGCGAATTGGTGGCGTATTGGGGCTATGAAAATCCGTGGCGCATCCAGCAGCTTGGAAACAATCTGGCACAACTGGACTTGAAAGAGGTCATTGCCGACCCGGATCAAACCGAGGCTTCCAGCGCGGTTGAACGCAGCGAATCGAGCTGGCGCATGGTTTCGGTGTTTTTGTGGCAGCAAGGGCGGTTTAAACGCTTTCTGAATTTGATTGCCACGCACGACAAGGCGGGATATCCGACTTATTTTGAAGCGGCCATGGAAATGCCCGTCGAAAA
>JBEKJN010000222.1:0-6530 GCA_050011235.1 Verrucomicrobiota bacterium
TGACCAAGCTTCCGCCGAAGACGCCGAGTTTGCTGAAGGTGATCCGCAGTCAGTGGGCCACCTTACCTCCAGGCCAAAATGTGGCACCGTAATTCCGTGGCCAGCGGAAAAGTTCGCCGGTCCAGTTGAACTTCATGCATGATCAGAAAAATGGGACCGAAATCAGCATTCGACGGATTGGCGGCTGGCTGGCGGTCGCAAGCGGCTCCCCGGCTGATTCCATTTGGGCTGATAAACCAGTTTAAAATGGCTGCGAAAGGTTTTGCCCATCGAATGATTCCTGGTGCGGCACGGGCGTCTTGGCTGAAATCATCCCTCATTTTCTTTACGGCGGCGCTTTGGTGCCTTGCTTTGCGCGGGGCCACTCACACAAATGCTTATGAATTTGAGAAGTCTATACCAAAACCGGGATCCATTCAATGGGATATAAACCATCGCATCTACAAAGAACAACAGGAGCTCTACCGGAAGCGTATGGCCATCCCCGATGCCGTTGGCACAAATGTTCCAATCGCCGCCGGTGCCTTTGTGGCCTGCAATCAGAAAACAGTGATGGCTCCAACACCACCTCCACCCGCCTCATCCGGAAACGTCTTACAGATGCTTTTTTTCGCCGCCGCGTTCGTTTTAACCGGGGTTCTGATTGTCCGAAGATTTGCCCCCCAGGTTCTCGTTAACATCAACCAGCGGTTCAATCCGTGGGCGCTTGCCCTGGCCGCCGGGAGGGATCCATCGGCAAAAGTTCGCGCGGAGGAGGAAGCCTTTGGCGAGTTCCTTAAGGCGTTCCGAGTCGGTCCGTCCGCATCACCGCGCACCGACTTGCCTGAGAAGGACGATCCGCTCAACGAATTTTATGCGCAGGCGAAAGAGCGCCTCGTCACGCAGCGAAAGCTTCTTCAGGACATCGGTCGGGAGTCGAGCGACCCGGCCCGGCAAAAAATGCTGACGAATCTGTATTTCGAGATGGGTGTGCTGAAAGGCGAGGCTGGTTTTCCGGAGGCGCTTCCGGTATGGCAGGTGGCTTCCGCTTTGGAGGGACTGCTCAAACAGCTCACCGAGAAAATGAGAGGCGTCACGCTTTCCACACTGCGAACCATCGTTGGTGGCCTGGATTTGTTGGACGACTTGTGCGTGCCGGGATTGCAACCGGATCTCCTGACGGATCGTCCCCTCAAGTTTTTGGTCGTGGACGACGACATGATAAGCCGCCAGGCTCTGTCCCACTCGCTGGAAAAAGCATTCAGCCAGCCGGACCTCGCAGTGGATGGCGAAATGGCTTTGGCCCAAGCCACCAAGCAAGCTTACGATGTGATTTTTCTGGACGTGGTAATGCCCGGCATGGACGGGTTCGAGGTTTGCACAAAAATTCGCGACACCGTTCCCAACCGCACCACTCCGGTGGTCTTTGTCACCCGCCAGAGCGACTTCGACGCGCGCGCCAAGTCAACCCTCAGCGGCGGCAACGATCTCATGGGGAAACCGTTTCTCATGTTTGAAGTCACCGTCAAGGCGCTCACGCTCGCGTTGCAAGGTCGTCTCCAGGGGCGCGCTCAGAAACCTCTCCCGAAACCCGACCAGAGCCAGGACACGGCGGATTCGCCGGTGACGGTCATGGATAGTCCGCGTCCCGTTGCAGGATCAACAAACGCCACGCGACCGCCGCTTTCAACGCCGCCGCCTCCGGAGACGGACGAGGTTACCAATGTTACGAATGCCTTCTTGACCCGCGCATCAAAACACCTTGGCCCGTTGCGGGAACTGTGTCAGACGATTCTTCAGACCTCGAACGAGGAGACGCGGCAGAACATGCTGGTGGATGGCTTCCTTCGCATTAACTCGTTGATCTCCAAGACTGGCTCCGAGGTGGTGCATCCCGCTTATCAAATCAGTGCCGCTCTGGAAGGACTGTTCAGAAAACTGCTGCAGAATTCCAAGCATTCCACGCCGTCCACGCTGGCCACCGTGGCCACCGCGGTGGATTTGCTCAATGACTTGTGTGTGCCGGGACTGAAAGCGGACCTGGCCATCAATCCGCCGATTCACATGCTGGTGGTGGATGATGATCTCGTGGCGCGCCGGGCTCTCGTCGGCGCCCTGCAAACGGCTTTTAAAAAGCCGGAAAGCGTGGAGAATGGAGAGGCGGCGCTCGCCCTGGCGCTGGGAAAACCATTCGACGTGATTTTTCTGGACGTGCAAATGCCCGGCATGGACGGGTTCGAAGTCTGCTCAAAAATTCGCGATACCGTTCCCAATCGCGCCACGCCCGTGGTGTTTGTGACCGGCCATAGCGACTTCGACGCGCGCGCCCAAATGAGTCGCAACGGTGGCAACGACCTGATGGGGAAACCGTTCCTCACTTCGGAGATCACCGTCAAAGCGCTTACGTTCGCCCTGCGCGGTCGTCTCCAACAACTTAAAACGCAGCCGTGCTCGTGAACGCGCCGTTGAAGATGCCGCTTGGGGAACCCAGAGCGGTTTTTCATTTACCCGCCACCTGCCAAACCGCGTGTTTTTTTGCATAATTTCCACGTTACCAAACAACAACTTGTCATCGGTCTTTGCCTGGCCACTTTTACTGTCCGCGCTGCCGATCCCAAGGGCTGTCAAGTCACCGGCCCGGTGCCGGAGATCAACGCAAATCACATCGTTGTCCAAAAGGGCGAACAAAATGGCAAATCGCCGTGGACAAATCCACCAAGGGTGCCAATGTGAAAGTCGGCGACAAAATCACGGTCTATTATTCGATGACCGCGACGGAAATCGAGGCCAAGGCGGCGAAGGCTCCCAACGCTGAAAAAGCCGGCAAGAAGGCCGACACCAAATGATTTTTTCAACGCCACAAACCGCCTTGAAAGTTCCAAGGCGGTTTTTTGCGGGTGAACGAAATCACGCTTGCCCGCCAATCAATGTTTTCCGCTTCCAGAAACCTGACTGCATACCGTTTTGGTTGGAGCCTGTCAGCGTCTTTGGCTCGTTACACTTGACGATGCTTGCGGCAGTTCACCTGGGTTGGGCGTGTCATCCAGTCTAGCCCTCCGACCGCCTTGACGCTGGCAGTCACGGAAACAACCTCGCAGTCATTCCGCACCCGGGTGGGAGAGATGCATTGTCTCGGCAGCTTCCAACCCGACCGTTGCCAGTCGCGCTGGTGCCAATAGACTCTGCGGACGGAACCGCAGGTTTGTTTATGATGTATCCATAACAACTGTTCAAGCGACCTCATGTCGCATCCAGTGAAAGTGCCAGTAAACTCGTAGTAAACCGGTAATCGGTCAGTAGTTGGTTGGTAACTAAATGAACCTCTGCCCTCGAAGGAAGTCAAGCCAATGTACTGGTCATCGGCGCAACCTGATCGTTACCGAATTTTAAGCCGACACTTGTTACCCCGGCTCGTGCTCAAGCTGATGGAAGTTCGCGTATCCGCCAAGAGCCTCACTGGGGCAAGTGCCGCCGACAGTCCACACAAAGCGCCAATTAAAAAAACATTTCTCATGGCGGTGACCTTAACCAATATACGAGGGTTCCGCTGTTGTTCGTTTGCTATTTTGTAGCGGTGAATTGCAAAGTTTATTGACCCCGCATGTTCCTCACGTCTCGTAATGTGCTGCCCTGTTGGAGACACGTATGAGGAGGTTATTGAAAGTCTGTCGCATTTGGCCGGAACGGGCATCGGTTTGCATATTGTTGCGGGGACAAAAGCCCCTTGGAACAATTGAAAGGCCAGGCGCGATCACCGCCGCCTCGCCACCCTGTGACGAGTGACCGTGGAAGCCTGGCTCCGCCGCCAGGGACTGATCTCCGTTCAGCAAAACCTAAACCAAAAAGTGTCAACCAATTTTCTGGAAAATCGGTCTCATAATTAACTTTGCCGCACACTCACGGGGTTTGGGATTCCCTCGGAACCGGGTTGAAAAGGTTTTCCAAGCTGGTTCGTGCGGCATGGAAGGAGAAATGTTTTTCCAAGTTATTAATTCCATTCTGCGAAAGCCGATTCCACAAATCTTCGTTGGTGTAAACGCTCACAATTGCTTCCGCGAACTTTTCCGGCGTATCGGCCACCAAAACACTTTCCCCATGCTCCAATTGCATCCCCTCCACCGCCAAGGAAGTGGCGACCACGGGAACACCGTAAGACTGGCTTTGGTTGATCTTTCCTTTGATTCCAGCCCCGAACCGAAGCGGCGCGACTGAAACTTTGCAGGCATTAAAAAAAGGCCCAACGTCCTGGACAAAACCATGAACCAGAATCCTGGAGTTGGCCAGGCGGGCGATTTCATCAGGGACGCTGCTCCCGATAATATGAAAGAGAACATCTGTCAGGGGTTTTTCGACCAGAGGGAAAATTTCGCGCGCAAAAAAAAGCACGGCGTCAACATTGGGTGTGTGGAATAATCCTCCAATGAAGAGCAAACCACGCCGGTTGGAAAAATCCGCGCCTCGGCCCTGAACTTCATGGATATTTGAGACAATCTCGATTCGAATGCGGGGACACTCCTTTTTAAGGATCTGTTTTTCCACCGGGCTGACCACCAAGGTAATGTCCGCTTTCCGCGCAACCGCTAGTTCGCGCTGTTTGCATTCGGCTGCAAATCGCTTAAGATTATCATCGGCCTTCGTCAGCGCCTCGCGCTCAATGCGCAAATGATGGAGATCAACCGAGTCAAAGATCACCGTTGTCACGGGAGCGTAATGTTTGATCAAATCAACATATTTTCCGGCCACGACCAGCCGGCTCAAAATGATATAATCATATGTGGCGGAACGATGTTTAAGAAACCCAACCAGGTTGTTTATTTGAGGACGATAAAGCGTTTCCATGCCCAAGGATTGCAAAACCTCTGTGGTGTGGTTGTTTTGCAGGTTGTCGGCAACCAACGTCACCTTCATCCCCATCTGGGTGAGGATTTGAAGAAGATTGAACATCCGCAGCGACCCGTCATTCCACGGGGGAATATTGAATTCTTTATGTCTTCCTCGGACCTTCTAGCCAGGCAATCGTCATAGTTTTTGGCTATTTTTTCGATGGGATGAATGTGATGATAATGCAAAAGATAGGCTGGCGGCTCTGAATGTCTTGTCGGATTGTCAAATTTAGCGCTCGATTTCAGAGTCGCCCAACATTCATGCGCTCCGGCTGAAAACTCGATGGATTCAACCAATCCCGGACTGAAAACAATCGGCTTGGCATACCAGCGGTCGTCTCTTGCGCCAAATTTGACTTCATCATAAATCTGACCATTTGTGACAGGATACGTTTCGCTGAACATCTCAAATCCATGTGGCTTTATGACTGGCAACCCTTGCACCGAATAGGAATTAAATGAATCCACCGCGCCTTTGGGGAAATAAATCAGTTCATCGGTGTCAGCCACAATAATCCAATCAGAATCTGTCCCGCGCCACGCCTGTTCCTTGATTTGCTTGAGCAACAAGTTATTGACTTGGTTTTTGCTGTCCCATTGGCGAATTTCAACGCCAAATTGAGCGGCTATGTCCAAGGTGCCATCCGTGCTGCCTAAATCGTGAAGAATTATTCGATTGGCAAAAGTGGTATAATGGCGGACGGCGTAAATAAAAATCTCCGCCCCGTTATAGGCTAAAATATGAGTTTCAATTTTCACTTCGATTTCGTTTTAACGGCTATTTTCCAGCCGCGCGGCTGAAGCACTTCAATGGGCTTGGTCTCGCATAACATTCATTGAATCATGTTCGGAATGTCGGCATTTTTTTGGAATGGCCGCATGATTTTTCGCTTGCCCCAAAAGAAGAACATACCGGTCCCGGCCCGGAGCGCGCAACCTTCCTTTGATCGGATTTTCAGCTTCTGCGGCGCTATTTTTCTGCAGATCGCAGATTTGAGCCAACATCTCCCGTCGCCACACCGCTTCCTGTAGATCCATTATGCCCGGGGGGATTGGGAATCGGAAGTTCGCGCCGGTAAAGCCTTCGGTGGCGCCTTTTAACCATCCAGTTCTTCAGATTTTCAAATGGACGGATGATTCTCCTTTCCAGCCAGTAAAGCGAGTACCAACCGGGTTTGAGCACGACCATCAGATCAGCGATTAACTGGGGCGTTTGCTCGTCCTGAGGATTTTTCTTTAAATAATAAATAAAAATAAACAGCGCGCGGCGGGTGACTCTATAATGTTTGTCAAAGTAGGCCTTAAACATAAAAAAATGTTCTTTCTGGCTGATATTGTTCCGACGGTTGACTTCGGACTGCTGCGCCGCATGCCGCCGAAACGCGCACAGCGGCTCGGCCAGATACGCAAACTGCCCCTGCTCCAACAGGTAAAACCACAAATCAAGGTCCAGCAATTGACGGAATTGCTCATTGTATCCTCGGGTCGCCTGCTCCCGCCGGAACATCACCACCGACGGTTCGCCGATCAAGTTCGTCAGCCGTTCCACACACCGCCCAACCACCTGCCCGCCCTCCACAACCCCTGGTTTGAAGTATTTGCGCACCTCGATCACCCGCGAATGCTCATCCAAAACCTGTGACGCCGAACTGACCAGGGAGACTTCCG
>JBEKJN010000223.1:0-4915 GCA_050011235.1 Verrucomicrobiota bacterium
AACGGAAACCGTTGAAATTCCCTCGGCCGTTCTGTCGTCCGTCGAGACGCTGGACGAATTGCAGGACTGGCTCACGGCGCGGAATCCTGAAGTCATCGCCGAGTTGCGCGAGGCGCGGCGGCAGGATCTGGCTGGAAAATTCAAACCTTGGAAAGCCCGCCACCTGCCATGTCCTACCAAGTCGAAGTAGGCGGCAAGGCCGATGCCCAGCTTGCCGCGCTGGACGCCGCCGTCGGCGCGAGCGTGGAGCGCAAGATTCAATGGCTTGCCGCCAACGCCCCCGGCATGGTGCATCGCCGGCTTGTGGGGATGCCTGAAGATTTGGCGGGACTCTGCAAGCTCCGCATCGGCGACTACCGCATTCTCTACTGGATTTATCCCGCCAAAAAACTCATTCGCATTTACCGCATCCAACACCGCTCCGAAATCTATCGTCAACTCTGATCTCGTACGAAATGAGATGGACGGAATCGGCCCGGTGGTCAATCATGCCGTGGGCTATGCGCTGCTGACCCAGGTGGTGAAGACCTGGTTTATTCGCCGGTTTGGTGAATGACGGCCGTGGCGAATACAACAACGCGCGAATCATCGTGGACACCGCCGCCCGCTCCGCAGGCGAAGCCGAAACCATAAATAAAAAACAAAAACTCAAACGGCCTTCGGAAACGGAGGCCGCTTGTTTCTACTGACCAATCTTATCCAGCGCGCTCTCGGTTGCGTGCCTGTGTCGCTGCTCGCAGCGTCAGGCGCATGCGTTCGGGTGCGAACGTCATAAGAAATTGTCTCGTGTGCTCGATTCGTCTCTCGATCTTTGTGATTTCTCCTGGAAAACCAGCCGTTGAGGCAAGCGCCTTCAGGCGGCATTCCTGAAGTTGTTCAGCAGGGAAAAAGTCCCATTCGGATACTCTCTTATCGAGCCAGTTAAGGCAGTAGCTCTCGCAAACTCCATTTTTGAGTGGGATTGGATATCTGACCAAGCACGCCGGATACTCAGCGCAATATTTCTGGATATGCGGATCGCCCTCCATCTCTTTGTGGACCGCGATCCCTATCCAATCTTGGCTTTCGGCGAGATCGTGCGCGTCCAAGAGTGCTTCGCCCACATGAATTCGGTCCTCACGAAATACCCGGAATACTCCTCGTGCTATAGCTCCACGAACCATATGAATATCGACAGCCAAAACCATGAAGTTCACGCAGGTTTTAATCAGGTCCTTTAGCGATGCGTAACTACAGTTGTTGGTATAGAAGACAACCGTGTCAGAGAAATTGAAATAAGAGACGCGCGACCGGTGAAGCTTTACAGACATCCGGTCGGCGACCAGAGAGTTCGGAAGGCTTCCTTTTACGGCGAGTCCAAGGAGATATACGACTCGTTCATAAACCGCCGCAGAACCTTCACTCCGGATCCAACTCCGAAAACCGAGAAAGTCGAAGTATGCTACATACCGAATATCACTTCTATTATTTCGGCTATGCACGGGTGATTTCTTAGTTTGGCCTGCAGTCATATCGTTAAAGATTAAGAATTAAAAAACCAATGGCGGCATCTTAATTTGAATTTTTAAGTCATTTTTGTGCTTTTAATTTTGTCAGCTAAATGGAAGTAATCCACCGAGCCTCCGGTCAAATCAACTAGCGTTTTGAGTGTGATTGAATGCTGGCTGCGTGTGCGTTTATCTAAAACAGAGGTCGGTAAAACGTAGAAATCCCATTGTTTTACGTTCAAAGGGTCGACTGTCTGCTTATCCTTGTGTGCCAGCAAAGCAAAAACATAAACATCGGCATGGCGCTTGGGAGTCCCGCGATACCCGCCGTTTTTTAAGTCCAGTTCTTTGGTTGGCTCTACATTGAACTGAATGGTCGAATAATTATCTTGAGACCAACTTTGAAGATATGCGGTTGATTTGACCTCAACCTTTGTCCCATTTGATGTAATAAGGTCATAGGTTGCCCATTCATTCCGCACGCCTTCTGCTGCGCCGAGGGCTCTGGCTACAATGAACTCCGCCAAATGCCCGCGCGTGACGTTGCTAACAAGATCAGACGTGTTCCATGACCAGAAATCTTTGATTGAAAAACCCAAATCGTCGTTGCATGCGTGGAATTGTTCATCACCATGTTTGGGTAAAACCACAAGCTGTTCGAGGTTGGTTTTCATTTTTTTGCAGTTAAACAAAAATTGTTTGTTCCCTCGCCGGCCCAATTGACGCGATGGACAATTTCGTTTTGGAAATTATTTTCGCCGAAAATTTGGTCGAGCATGACTTTGACGTAGTGGGAGGCGTGCCTGTCGCAACGATAATATCAGACTCATAAAGGTGACCGCCTGGTTTTCTTGCGTTTGCGCGTGTGGTACTCCCTGCCGGTTTCGTTTAAAACTGCAGCCGCGTCCACGAGCGCACCCTGTGGTTTGAATTCGATTTGCAATTTCGCATTTCCGAACAGGGATGCGTTCTCGTTCATCAGCCGCGATGCCGCCATCTTGCAGTAGGCGGTGTCGAGTTCCACTCCGATGCTGTTCCGTCCATGCTTCAGCGCGGCGACCATCGTCGTGGCCGTGCCGCAGAACGGATCAACGACCGTGTCGCCGGCAAACGAAAACATCTGGACCAGACGCGAGGCCAGTTCGAGCGGATACGGCGCGGGATGTTCCTTCGTGGATGCGCCGGTCAAAGTCCAAAACTGTTGAAACCATTTGTCGAACTTGTCCTTGGGAATCATGCTCAACCGGCGCTGTTCCTCGGTGGGCTTGCGGTAGCCGCCGGGTTTTCGCTGCATGAGGATGAACTCGATGTCATTTTTGATGATGGCGTTCGGTTCGTAGGGCTTGCCCAGGAATTTTGAACCGTTGCTCACTTCGTAACTGGCGTTCGAGATTTTGTGCCAGATGATCGGGTTCAGATTGTCGAAGCCGATCTTGCGGCACGCCACGCAGATTTCCGAGTGCAAGGGCACAACCGTATGCCGTCCATTGTTTTCTCTGCGCGAGAGGCAGACGTCGCCCACGACGCACACCAGGCGGCCGCCCGGCACCAGAATGCGGAAGGTTTCGCGCCACACGCGATTCAATTCCGAGAGGAACAGTTCGAAATCCTCGACGTGGCCAAGCTGGCCTTCCGAATCGTTGTATCGCTTCAAGGTCCAATACGGCGGAGAAGTGACAACGAGATGAACCGATTCGTCGGGGATAAATGAGAGGTCGCGCGCGTCACCCTGCACCAAACGATGCACTGTGGGAACATCGTCCAGCGTTTGGGGACCTGTGGTCGCGTATTTCATAGCTCTTTGATTCGACCTGAGAATGCCGCCACATGCCCGACCAGAGAATTGGCAAACATTTGGAAGGCAAGGTCGGAGGCGGGTTCGGAATATTCACCCTTCGCTCCCTTTTCAGCGTTCGACATCATGAATGACGCGGCATCGTAATGACGCTCCAAAACCAGACGGCGACAAAACAATTCGTAACGCTTCGCGTAGGATGAGTCGCGAAACTCGGAGAATACTTTGAAATGCGGTTCTTTGACGCCGACCGGACGGTTTGAAGGGGCACAATCCTCCAGCAGGAACATGTAGCCGATCCAGGGCCGAATCTTCGATCCAAATGCTTTTTCGCGGAAGGCCGTCCACAGATCCAAGGCACTGCCCATGGCTTCCTCGGTGCGATTGTTGAAATTGTTGCCAAAGGATGGACCAACCTGGGATTTGGCTTCCAGCGCCGCCACCAACTGGCCTTTCACGACCACGATGAAGTCCCATTTCTTGTTCGGCCGGAAGTAACCCGGCAGCTCGAGCGAATCCTGATGATAGATATGCGCCCGGTCAATCCCGGCTTCGATTACAAGCTGCGTCAGGAGTTTGATAAAGCCGTCCATCTGCGCGCCGCCGGTGACTGCTGAACGCAAACCTTGATCCGATCCACCGGCTTCGCGTTGTTTCTGCAACTGCTTGGAACGCGTTTGCCAATAAAACTTGACCGCATCTGGAACATGCTTCCGCAGTTCGGCGAGAGTTGACGGGTTTTCAGCCATTGCGCAAGTGAGTGTGGCGGAATGGCACCTGCGAATCAATGTTTTGGCCAAACACCGCATCGAGCAGCAGTTTAAGGACCTGGAAGAGGATGTCGCCGGAGTAAAGCGTGCCCATGCCGCGATTTTGCGCGGGAAATTTGTCGGCGTCAATTCCGCCTTCACTTCGTTTCGGTCGCGCGATAGGCCGCGTTCATCAGCGGTTGAATGAACAAGCCGCGCACACACCGCGCCCGACTTGGCGAAAACAATGCGCAGATTTTATTTCCAGATTCTGAAATTGAATGTGAACTTCTTTCGTTCCAGCAACGCGCGCCAGTCGAGAAACAGAAATCCGGCAAGGACCGCGCAACCCAGGACCAGCGTCACAATTGCCTTTGGAGAATAGGTGCCGTGCATGAGGCCTTTGAAATTGGCGGCGGCGTAAAGCCCGGTGAAGATCATCACCGCGTTGCTCAGAAATTTGCCGCAAAAGTACGGAGGCGCCGTGTGCGATGGCTTCACTTTCGCAACTCCGGCGGCCGCGAACAGCGCCGTGGTGGACAGCGGGGTCATGGAGTAAATAAAGACGAAGAGCCAGCTCTGCCACAGGCTCTCCGACAGTTTCTTTCCCAGGAATTTCAGTTCATCCGTTTTGTGCCGTTTGATGAACAGGCCGGCAAATCGGGGGATGTAGAGACTCATCAGGTATCGTCCCAGGGTTGAACCCGAAGTGCAGAGCGGCAACACGATCCACGGGTGCAAGTGGAACTTGACCAACAGAACCAGCGCGACCATCCAGGCCGATGGCGCGATCAGCGGAATGACATCGACGGCGATCGCCGCAAGAAAGACGACCCCATACAGCCACATCATGCCGACAACCTCTCCAGCGCCACGGCCACCTG
>JBEKJN010000224.1:0-4904 GCA_050011235.1 Verrucomicrobiota bacterium
ATCGCCGCGATGTGATCGGCATCCACGGCATGACGGAGGCCAAACGTGTAGGCCAGGAACGCCGTTCCTAACAGAACCGGATGATTATGAAAGGCAATCAGTGCCCAAATCCATGCCCCGACATTAAAGCCAATGAGTAGCGCATACAGGGAGACAATCCGGCTTTTGACGTTGGCCGGAACAACGGGAGCAGGCGCGGGAATTGCAACGGAAGGAGTCATCTCGCTCTCAATAACTTCATCTGTAATTTGCATAAATGACCGCTAATACTTTCGGTAACACTATTTTTATATTGCGTAACACTTATGGTGTTGGTAACACCATTGGTAATGAACGTAACATTTATTTCAAATTCAGGTCAAGCGCCGGTTTTGCGCCGCGCTTGGAGAACCATTCTTCACACTCTGGCCATTGGCTTTTGTGGCTTGTTGCTGGCAGCAGGCGTTTCGCGCGCCGAAACCGTCACCAACTTGGAAGCCGTGGACGCCAACGGTGTCAGCACTTGGAATGGCAGTTTTCCCATTGTCCTGACCGGCGTGCTTTTGACCGACCCAAGCGAGATGCTCGATGCCACGCCGGATTATCTGCCGTGGGACGATGGTGCGAACATCTATAACCTGGGCGGTCAATGGCAGGTGTTCGTGCAGGTGGTCACGAATGGCGACCGGGGCGGCGTGGAATGCTGGATGGCGCAGGATTACGGCAATTTGCCGTGGGAACCACACGACGGCAGCGACAGTTACACGGACGATGCTTGGACGGCGGAAGTCAATCGTGTGAGTCACGACCCGGCCACAGGCCATGCCTTTCACAAGGGCGACTTGGTGACGATTACCGCCAACGGCTCGCTGTTTTATGGCGGAATGCAAAACATCAACGAGGAACACAGCACTGATCCCGCCTATGATTTTACCATTTCACTGGTAGCCACAAATTTTGGGCTGCCCGCGCCGGAAGTGATTTCGCTGTCTTCGGTGATTAGCACCAATTTGAGCGCGACGGGGCACTACGACATTTTTGACCCGACGCGCGCAACAGGCGGCGAGCATTGGCAGGGAATGCGCGTGCGCATCAACGGCCTGACGCTGGTCACGACCAACGGCTGGAACACCAATTCGGATTGGAGTTTGCGTTATTGCACGGCCACGGATGGCCAAGGCCGTCAATTTCCATTGATTCATCCGCTGTATGACATCGGCCCGGTGCCGACGAATCAATTTAATGCGACAGGCGTTTTCTTGCAGGAATCCGGTTCCGGCACGGACGGCACGTTCGGTTACGAATTGTTCGTGCAGGAAATCGCACCGTCGGATGCAGCTATTTTGAACATCGCTGTTCAAAGCGGTTCAGTGGTGGTTTCATGGCCCGGCTCGCTGGCGAATTACCAGTTGCAAAGCTGCGATTTACTTTCAAATCCGAATTGGGCGGCGATGACCAATACGCCGACGGTTATCAACGGACGAAACACCATCGGGTTGCAACCGATGGCAGCGCAGAAATTTTTCCGGCTTCATCAGGCGCAATGAACGGACGGCATGATGTTGAAATCTGAAAATCATCGCGCATCTGTTGCCGCGTTCACTTTGGTGGAATTGCTGGTGGTCATTGCCATCATCGGGATTCTGGCAGCGTTGCTTTTACCGGCGCTGGCGCGGGCCAAGGAAAAAGCCAAAGTCACCCGAGTTCGCGGCGAGCTTTACGGGATTGGTCTGGCGCTGGAAATGTATTCCGAGGATCACGCCAACAACCTTCCGCCCGTGCGTGTGAACTGCAACAGTGATTTGGCGGCTCACTGGTGCGAATTGCCGATAGAACTGGCCAATGAACGTTACCTGCCACACGGAAATCAAGGCGGATTGGAAGCCGATTTGGAGGACGTTTTCAACCCCGGCCATACCTACAAATACGCCGCGCCAGGGCCGGAATTGCTCAACGGCGCGGCGGCAGGCAATTATTCGCTTTGGGTTCCCACCAACGCGCCAACCGATATGTCCGGCGGCGGAAAATACTTCACCGATCCCAAAGTCAGCCCGGTGCATTGGGTCGTCTGGAGTTTGGGACCGAAGCCAAATAGCCCAAAAAGCCTCGGCACCTACGCGCCTTTAAGCAGCGACGATTGGTATCGCCGAACCGGCGATGGCGGCGTCATTGTCCGCTTTGCCGACCGCAACGGAACCCAATTCACCAGTCCATGACACGAAATCATTCTATGAAAAAATCAATCCTCATCCTGTCAGCAGCCATTGCGATTTTAACTGCCGACAAACTTTTCGCCCACGACGACGAAATCTCCGCCGCTGGCTCGAACGTCTGGAATCAGGCGCAGGAACCGACCAATTGGTGGAATGAAATCAAAAATTTGCACGGTCACGTCGGGCCGTGGAACGTTCTCGGCTGGCGCATGGGCAAGGCGGCATTGCGCGAACTGAATACAACCTGGGGACAACACGAACTGGACATTGTTTGCCACATCCCGCTTAAAACGCCGTATTCCTGCATTGCCGACGGGCTGGTGGTTGGCACCGGGAACAGCATTGGTAGGCTGGACATTCGCTTGGCTGAAGTGTTGGCAATGGCCGACGCGCACGTCAGCGTCCGGCGCAAGGATGGCACCGGTCCGGTGTTGCTGCTCAAGCCGAACCAGAAATACCTCGAAAAAATCCGCAATGCGCCCGACGCGCAATTGGAATCACTCGCTCGCGAATGCGGCGAACTTCCCGAAAAGGAGCTCTTTGTGATGGAGAAAGTGCCGTCGTCCGAAACGAATTCAAAGTAAAGAGTTGCTTGGTCGGGCAGGTTTCCATCTTTGACAAACAACAGCATTGGCCTACGATGCCCTTGTTATTGCCATGAATAAAGAAACCGTCAGCCGTTTCAGTATATCCCTGCCGCCGTCGCTTCTGCGGCAACTGGATGAAATGTCGGGCGAAAAGGGCTACGACAACCGTTCGCTGGCCATCGCCGACATGATTCGCGACCGCCTCGTTGAACACCGGCAGAAATTTGGCAACGAAGACATTGCCGGCACCATCACGCTGGTCTATGACCATCACAAACCGCACCTTCAGGCCACGCTCACGGACATCCAGCACGATCACCACGATGTGATTCTTTCAACCGTGCATGTTCATCTGGATCATCACAATTGCTTGGAAGTATTACTCGTGCGTGGCAAAGCGGCCGTCATAAAAAAGATTGCCGATGAACTCATCGGTGCTAAAGGTGTTAAACACGGCAAGCTGACAGTAACGACGACCGGCAAAGATTTGCCTTCCTAGAATACCGTGCTGCGTTATCAACGACCGTGACACTTCCCGCGTGAATCCTTAATCGCCATCGGGTTTTGGCGAAGCGAGCATCGTCAAGGTGGAAGTCGCAGGGCAACGGGGCGAAACTACCTTGACGACGCGCAGCGAGCCATACAATGAGAAGGCGATTCACGCGGAGTTAGCAAAATGGTTAGCACTGGCTTCGTAACAAGGTTGGCAGCGTGATTAGCAACGACGGGGCAACAGGGTTAGCAACAGGGTGGTAATCACGCGAGGCAACATCCGAAGCAACAAAGTTCGCAACGCGGTTAGCAACACGGTGAAATAACAGGGTTAGCAACTGACGCAACAAGGCGGTTAGCACAAACGAAGCATTTCGCGCAACATTCGGCGAGATTTTGGCGAGCCGTAAAAACCGTGTGAAACTACGGGGTAACGCGTGCCTTAACTAATTTCCGATTTTCGCCGCTCCCTTGCGTTTGTCCTGGGTGTGACTTGGTGGATGATTCCAGCGGCATGAACGGCTGATGTTGAACCATGCTGAATGGCGTTTAACCGTGCTGAACCTTTCGCGCGATTTTTGCGCTAATTTTGCGCAACATTTGCGGCTGCTGTCATGGCCTCAAGCTGTGCTTAGGGAAGATGTCTGACGGAAAATTGGCCGTTTTACACCAGCGTCATCGCTGTGTGTATTACGGTCGCCAGCTTGGTCGCTCCGGTGTTACGTCAACCGCATTGCATAGCAAGGAGAACAGCGTCCGTCATCAAATCAGGTTTCATTTGGTCGTCGGTGCATCACTTCACCAGCGCAACCTTGCGGCGTTTTCACCGGCGGCGTTTGCTGCACGCCACAGATTTTTTTCAGGCTGCCGGGTTCACCGTCAAAGGCGGGGTAAGTGTCATGGCCACTTTTCAACTTTTAGTCACTCACGTCCGGTCATCTTGGCCGTGACATTGCCGGGTGATTCAGTCTGCATGGATGGCTGATGTTGAAGGGTGTTGAGTTGCGTTGATTCGAGGCGTTGAATACCGTTGAACTCGTCAGCACCATTCAACGCATTTCAACGGTGCTTCGCCATCGCACATCCACGGCCTCTACCAACGTAAGGGGATGGTGTCTATGATTTATTGCCAGCGGATGCAGGCAAGACGAATGCGAGATATTCGCATTGAGCCAACGTGAGCATCCGCAAGATGATGACTCCGGCGCGCCTCGTTTCGTTTATTGTATGGCTCGACTGCGCCTGTCAAGGTTGTCCAAATTAAAACGATGCGCTTCGCGCCGGGATTTCTTTTTGTGGCTCCACCTTGACAGTGCTCGCCGAGCCGGGGACGTGGCTGGTTAGGAAGGCGCGTCGGGATTTCTGGCCGGAAATTTGTGCAAGCACATTCAATCACAAGCCATGCTCAAGACGGCATCCAAGCCGATGGCAGGAAATTCAGAAATACAATTTCAAGATTTATAGTTGACAACTGTATCCGTTATGCTACGATAGGGAATATGCCGTTTATTCAGTTTCCATACATCGAAGTGCCGAAAGAACTGCGCGCGCTGGTTGGCGATGACAATTGCCATTCCGCGCCCGCGGGGGCGCGGCCCCGTTGAAGCTACGCATTGTGACCTCCCAAAATTCG
>JBEKJN010000225.1:0-4895 GCA_050011235.1 Verrucomicrobiota bacterium
ACTGCGGCCGGACTCCCGGGTGCCTGGACCGGGGACCACGGGCATGTTGGCGGAGGATGGTTTCATTCAGCGTTGTCCTTTTTGTTTTATTCTTCGGGCATTTCCCTAGTCTGTCAATTTTAGAAAATTCGGAGGCGGCGGGCAGGCTGTCCCCACAGGTGACGCCACTGGCCAGATTAGGCAATATTTGACGAGTATGAAGCAATAGATGGTTAGTTCGCGCACCGGGCGGGAGTATCCTTCAAGCGTAGAATATGTTGAACAGAGTTCCATTTGCTGTTCTTTGTTCTGGCGTTGCAAAGTTGCAACCAACGGTTCGACGTGCGCCGCGCTGCCCTGCAAAGGATGGGAGACGGCGCAATTGTGATATGATGAATCATGCCAGAGTTTTGCCGGCCAACCAGAGGCCATGGTTGGTTCTGACGGCGGGCATTCTTTTCGTTGCATCGTCCCTGATGGCCCAATCGGTCCAACACCTGAGCATCACCCAGCCGGGAGGGATGCCGGGACTGCCGGTCATGGGTGGTATTGAACAGTTGACCAACGGCGTGCAGGTCACCTGGGACGGCCCCTCCGGTTATTATCAACTCTATCAGAAAAGCAACAGCTTGCTGGCCCCGTGGGTGGCGCTGGGCAAGGCCACCAATCTGGTCCGCTACGCCGTCATCACAAAGCTCTACAGCAATGCCTTCTTCCGCGTCTCCGGTCCGGCGCCGAACTATGCCGGTTTGAAGGTCTGCCTCACGTGTCATTTGAGCATCTGTCAGTACGTGACGAACACGCCCCACGCCAGCGCCTTCAGTAGCCCGGCGTTCAAGGCCGCCGGCGGCCAGACCAATCGTTCGTGCCTGCCCTGCCACACGGTCGGCTATGGTTTGCCAACCGGGTTCAGTTTCACCAACAAGAATGGAGTTTTTTCCTACACCACCAATCTTGCCGGTGTGCAGTGCGAAAATTGTCACGGTCCGGCGGCCAATCACGCGGCCAGCGAGGATGACCCCACGGCGGTCCCGCAGGTTGACATTGCCGCCACGGTTTGCGGTGGCTGCCATAGCGCAAGCGACACCAGTTACACCAATGCGCCGACGTTTGAGGAATGGTCGTCCAGTGGCCATGCCGCCGTGGTGCCGGACGCGTTGCAGGTCATGAGTTCGTCCGCCACCAACATCAGCAGTTGCGGCCAATGTCATTCCGGCTCCGTCCGGCTCGCCCTGATCAACGGACAAAATCCCCTCACGCTCACGAACGACCTGGACGTGGCCATCACCTGCGCCGTTTGCCACGATCCGCACCAGACCAATTCCAATCCGGCGCAGCTCCGCAATCCCATCTTCTCGACCAACTACTTTTCCCTCGCCACCTCGGACGTGTTCACAAACAAATACCCGGCCAACACCAACATCAATCTCTGTGCCCAATGCCACAACGATCGCGGGGCCGCTTGGACGGACACCTTGTACGCGCCCCATCGTTCGCTGCAATACAACTTCCTGCTCGGTTCCGTCGGTCAATTGTGGAACGGCGTGACGGACAGCCCGGCCTCCTTCAATCCGGGTACGCACGCGGGGCTGCCGGAGTCCGCCCAAAACTCGATTTCCGGCACGTTTTACTTGACCAATCAATGTGTGTCCTGCCATATGCAACCAGACGCCCCGCCAGCCAGCACCCACACCCACACTTTCGTGGTGACTTCCGACGCCGTCTGCCTGAACTGTCATCTAGATGACCCCGGACAATCGGGCCCTGGCATCTCCAATGAGGTGACCACGGTGATCGTCCTGTTGAACAACTGGGCCGTTACCAAGGGGGCGGCGTTGCAGGCCAACGGTGTGGTGGCCTGGGAATACACGACGCCCGGGGGATTGATCTTGCAAACCAACTCATTGGGGTATGCGACCGGTTGGACCCAGTTGGACCACGTGAATTACAGCGGGCCGAGCGCCGCCAACCAGGCCTTGATCCCGGACAACATCAAAAAGGCCCGCTTCAATTTATATCTCGTGGTCAATGACGGCAGCCTCGGCACGCACAATTGGATTTTTGCCCTCAACCTGTTGTCCGCGGCTGAAAACTTGATCGACCAGGAATTATACCAATGAACGACAGACCGCCGGCAACGGCACGTTTTCCGAATATGCGTGAAATGACCGACAACCAAAAATACGCATGAAAATAATTTCATTCATCAAACCGCCGCTGCCGCGCGGTCAGCGTGGCCGGAACTTGGCGCTCGCCGCCGGCGCGGTCGTTCTGCTGCTGGCGGCGATTTCCTGCAGCACCATCAGCCGCCAGGCGGTGGTGCTCCCGGAGGTGCCGGGTGCGAAATATGTCGGTTCCGCCGACTGCGAACAATGCCATGACGAGATTTGCCGCAGCTTCAAGACCGCCGACCACGCCCGGCTCATCGCCCAGGGAAAAAATGGGCTCAACGCCGGCTGTGAATCCTGCCATGGCCCCTGCAGTCTGCACGAGGATTCGGGTGGCGACGTCAAACCGCCCTACAGTTTCACCGCCGGCCGGCCGCAGCCGGAAGCCTTGAGCGGGCGTTTCCCGCTCGAACCGGCGCGCAAGATCGAGACGGCCTGTTACCAATGTCACATGGATGTGCGTGGCCAGTTCAATCTACCCAACCATCATCCTGTGCCCGAAGGACGAATGACTTGCATCCTATGCCATCCCCCGCACAAGGGCATCGCCTTTGCCGGCGGCAGCACCCAGTTGCTTTCGCAGGAGGAAAACTGCGTCCAATGCCATCCTTCCCAGCAAGGCCCCTTTGTCTTTGAGCACGAAGCCCTGCGCGAAGGCTGCACCACCTGCCATTCCCCGCACGGCAGCGTCAACGCCAAGATGCTCACCGAACGCAACTCGAACCTGTGTTTGAAATGTCATTTCCAGCAGGTCCAGGGCGGGGCGATTCTGATCGGTGGGGTTGACCACACCTCGCGATTGAGTCAGGGCGCCTGCTGGAGCGCCGGTTGTCACGAGGCGGTCCACGGCTCGCGCGTGAGTCCGTCCCTCAGATTTTAATCAACGCCCCGGAAGCCGATGAAAAGGAAATATCGAAAGTCAAAATCGCTTCGCGCCGGACGGCGGAAACCCGGCATTGGCCGGTATGTCATCGGCGCGTCCTTGATTGTCCTCGGCGCACCAGCGGCACGGGCGGGCGACGCCATCACCCCGCAACAGTTGTATGAAGGCGGCACCAACAGCTACAGCAACTGGATCGAGCTTTCCACCGGCGCCTTGCTGACCCAGGGCAAGGCAAACCAAGCAACTCAGGGGAAACAACTCAACACGGGGGTCTTTGGCGGCATCGAGGACCTGCACTACGAAGATCAGGTGGCCAAGAAAACTACCTTCACACTGGACGGACACTCCATTTTTGACGATCACGATTACAGCGTCGGCCTCGGCCTGGTTCGCGATGATCTCGGTTTTGTCCGTGTCCATTTTGAGAATTTCCGCACCTGGGATTCCGGCACCGGAGGATACATCCCCGACGCGCAGCTTTCGTATGCGCTGCCGGGCGACGCGCTGGCGCTGGATCGCGGCCTGATTACATTTGAGGCGGGGCTGACCAAACCAGACCTTCCGCAAATCACCTTCAAATACAGCCACAGCTACCGGAATGGTGATGAAAGTTCGACCCTCTGGGGACCAGTCCATGATCCAAGCAGCGGGAACATCTATAACGTATATCCGGGAATTTACAGCATTGATGAAAAGTCCGACACGTTCCAGCTCGACCTGACCGATCACTATAAAAAAGTGAATTACGGGGCGGGCGTTAGTTATGAGACGGGGAATTTGAACGACGCTCACCTGCTCACCTTCTGGCAGGGGGAATCCATCATTCAACAGAATGTTACTGACCAGGAGGGCACATCCTACGACATGTTTAGCACCCATGCCTTCGCCGAATCCTGGATCAAGAAAAACTTGTTCCTGTCCGCCGGGTTCATGTTTGCCAATCTCGACGACACGTTCACCGGCAGCCGCATTTACGGGGATGATTTTGACGTGGTTTACTCGCCGACTTACCCCGGCCTTGATTATGGTTACTACAACCTCAACGGCACCGCCCACGAGCACCAGTATGTAATGAACGTCAATCTCCTGTCGTTGCCGACCAAAAACTGGAGCATCATCCCATCGGTGCGGGTGCAAAAGGAGGACTGGAACGCCAATTCCGCGGGCGTGGGCACTTTGGGTACTGACACGCAAGATTTCACCGACAACAGCGGGCGTGATTCAATCGACGTGTGTGAACGCCTGGACCTGCGTTACACCGGCATGACCAACTGGGTCTTCAACGCCGGCGGCCAATGGACCGAAGGCCAGGGGAATTTGTATGAAAACGGCGGGCTGACCCAAGTCGGCGGCATCGGCCCCGTCCCCGTGCAATTCGCGACCGATGACTCGCGCCTGTTTCAAAAATATTTTGCCAGCGTCCGGTGGTATCCTGTCCGCCAAGCCAGTGTGGACATCGGCGGCTATTACAAAATCAACACCTACAACTACAACAACACGCTGGACAACACCCCCAATGATTTGAGCACCGGGAATGCCTATCCGGGTTTTATCCTCTATCAGGGATTTGAAACCTGGGACGGCAGCATCCGCCTTACACTACGCCTGCCGAAAAACATCATGCTCGTCAGCCGTTACGAATATCAGTGCTCCACCATCAGCACGCAGCCCGACCCCGTGTCCGGCTTGAGCGAAGTGGATTCCTCGAAAATGTACACCCACATCATCGGGCAAAACGCGAGCTGGACGCCCCTGAACTGGCTCGGCCTGCAGGCCGGATTCAATTATGTCCTCAGCACCACGGAGACACCGCCGACACCCGGCTCCATTTTGACCCAGTCCGTCCTCAACTCGCAAAACAATTA
>JBEKJN010000226.1:0-4868 GCA_050011235.1 Verrucomicrobiota bacterium
AACTGGTTTTTCGTCCTCGTTCTTCGTTTTTTTTGTTTCGATGGGCGGCGTGGTGTCCGCGAGCTGCCACACGAGCGTGCCGCAGGGAACTTTGACGATGAGATCTTTTCCGGCGTGGCCGTCCATGCCTTTGCCGAGGCCGGGCCGTCCTTCTGGCGCGATGAGGCGCGGCTGATAATACTGCGCTATAAGATTGTTGAGGTCGTGATCGGCCTGCAAAATCACGCTGCCGCCGCGGCCGCCGTTGCCGCCGCTCGGCCCGCCCTTGGGCACGAACGCCTCCCGATGGAACGCGATGCAGCCTTTGCCGCCGTGCCCCGCCCGCGCGTAAATTTTGATTTCGTCAACAAACATGCGCTGAATTTACGATTGATGATTTACGATTTACGATTTTCTAAAACCCGCCGCGCGACTGTAACCAATCATCAATCATCAATCATTAATCAAAAATAAAAAAGGCGAGGCGCCTGGCCTCGCCCTGAAATTCGTTTGTGCCGCCTAATTTTTCGCGGCGGGTTCAGCCATAACATTCACACGAGTGCTGTTCTTGTCGAACTTCACCTTGCCGTCCGCGAGCGCGAAGAGCGTCCAATCGCGGCCCGTGCCGACGTTCTGGCCGGCGATAAATTTTGTGCCGCGCTGCCGGACGATGATGCTGCCAGTGGTGACAAATTCGCCGCCAAACGCCTTCACGCCGAGCCGCTTGCTGGCGCTGTCGCGGCCGTTGCGAACGCTGCCTTGACCTTTCTTGTGTGCCATAAAATTGTTTATTTTCCTGGTAGGGACGCCGCGCTGCGGCGTCCGGACAGCGCAGCGCGCTGTCCCTACCGGCTTAAGCTTTGATTTCCTTGATCTTCACCACTGTCAATTCCTGCCGATGGCCGATGCTTTTGTGATAACCTTCGCGGCGCCGCATCTTGAACGTGAGCTTTTTCTCGCCGCGTTTGTGCCCGACCACGTCGGCCACCACGCTCGCGCCGCTCACCGTGGGCGAGCCGACCGCGACCTTGCCGTCGCGGTTTACCAGCAACACGCGGTCAAACGTGACCGGCTTGCCGGCCTCAACGGCCAGGCGCTCGATTTCCAACGTGTCGCCCGCGGCCACACGATACTGTTTGCTTCCGGTTTCCAATACAGCGTACATAAAATTTCCCGCAAAAGGGGTCTGATAAGACCAGATATGCGCCGGGCTGTCAATGTCGGATTTTTTGAAAATTGGCTTAGGAAAGTGCAAATTTCCATGCTTTAACCGTGGATTGCGCAATCTGGAAGGTCAGCCCGCTGCCTCAAATCCGCAACTGCGGCGCGCGGCGCCACAGGAAATTCATCAGCCCGAACAGTTCCAGCGCGAACGGCACGTAGCCGCCGTAGCCCAGCAACGGCATCTCGAAGACGTGCAGGAAGCCCGCGCCCGGCGTATGGTAAATCCACTTCGGCCACGACCAATAATTCCACATCTCCCAGAAAAACCCGCACACCAGCGCGCCCAACGACAGTGCCAGCACCGGCCGCCAGTCGCCATGCTGCAACCATTCGAGCAGATGCCGCCGCCCCAACCTGCGGTTCAGCGGCTCGAAAATCAGCGCCAGCGAAATCCAGACGAACGGATAGCAAAACCCCGGCCAGAGCAGCGACAACGCCAGCATCGCCATGCCCGCGAGCAGCAGGCCGAGGCAGAGCTTTCGCGTTGGCGCGACGGGTTTCCGCGACGCAAACGTTTCCATCCACCGGAACGTGCGCACCAGTTCCGCCGTCTCGAACACCGCCGGCATGACCGTCGAGAACGACAGCGTGCAGAGCGTGTAATATTCGAGCGGCGTGAGGGTCTGCGTGCTGAGATATTCCCAATTGCCCGTGCGCCAGTTGACCATTTCAAACAGCCACCACACCGGCGCCGAGGCCGCAAACAGCAGCACGAAGTGCCGGCGCGAACGCATCCACAGCGAAGTGCCGGTGCGCGCCAGCACCAGCGCGTCCACCACGAGGATGTAGCCGAGCCACAACGGAAAGAACAGGTAGGCCGTTCGCATCCCGGGCAGCGTCCAGTTCAACGGCCAGCACACGGCGAGCAGCAACAAGCCCAACCACCCTTGCCGCGCCAGCAAGGCGGAACCGCGGGTCGAATTCATGGCCATGGTAAACTAAGTTTCGAAGGCAAACCTGCCCTGCGCAAGCCCGGAACGCAAAATGATTCTAATCGCAAAGGCGCGAAGGTGCGATGACGCGGAGTGGAATGGGTACTAACCTTCGTCGCGTTTCACCAGGATGGAAATCTGTCCATTTTCATCCCCCTGAATCACCAGCGGTTTCCCGAAAGTGACGATGAACGTGGAATCCAGTCCCACCGAAAGTTGTTGGTAGGACGATGAGGTTGTTCCTCCCGGCCCACTGGAAGCGCCTGTCATATAGGGCACCGTGCGGCCAATGTACAATTTGAGCCGGCCCTTTTCCAGACTCAGCACGGTGAGGTTGCCGGAGAGTTTGAGTGTGGTGGGAATGTCCGGGCCGTTAATCTTCATCGTGCTGTGCTCAAGCGCGTCGAGATTGAAGGGGCCTTCGGCAGTCATCATCTGTACGAAACTGCTGCCCATCTTGGTATCCTTCCATTGGACGCTGATGACATAATTGGACGGCTCATTCGTGCTCGTTGTCGGCGGCGATGCCACTCGCGGGGCACCCGCCGGCGGGAGCGCGGGTGGCGGCTCGGCTTGGCACACGACGACCCAAAGTGTGGCTACGATAAGAAAATGAAGGGCTTTCATGGCGGACCAACCTTCCAGCCGAACAGCAAAATCGTCAAGCAGAAATGAACGTTACTTCAGGCGATGACCCGAAAAGGGGGGATCATTGGCTGCCCGCTTTGTGCATCGCTGTGATAAAAGACAGCGGCGGGATTGGATATACCGCAAACGCGGCATCCACCCCCAACCCTGCCGCGCACGCGCCGACAAGATACGTACAAAACGACGCCCGCGAGAGATTTACTGGTATAATGTGCGGTTCGTGTCCTCCCGCCAGTTCCGGCTTCAATAAATTCTGCCTGATGGTTTGGCGTGTTGCATCCGGCCTTATTGCTCTTTCGGCGGACTGTTGGTTTGCGGTGAGGGAGTCGGCGGTCTATAAAGGCCGGCCTTGATGAAGGGCGCGAGTTCGGCGCCATAACCCTCCGCCGCCATTTTTTCCAATGGAATAAATCGCAGGGACGCCGAGTTGATGCAATAACGCAAATGCGTCGGCCCCGGACCATCGTCGAACACGTGGCCGAGATGCGAATCCGCGAGCTTCGAACGCACCTCCGTGCGCTCCATGAGATAGGAATGGTCCGCATGCTCCGCGATGCTTGAATCCTCCAGCGGCTTCGAAAAACTCGGCCAGCCGCAACCCGAATCAAATTTGTCCAGCGAACTGAACAACGGCTTACCCGACACCACGTCCACATAAATACCCGGTTTCGTGTTGTTCCAATACGCGTTGTGGAAGGCCGGTTCCGTGGCCGACTCCTGCGTGACCGCGAACTGTTCCGCAGTCAATTGCTTTTTCAACTGCGCCGCATCTGGTTTCTTGAAATCCTTCATGTCCTTCATGTTGACTGGTTGATTGGTTGAAACGTCATCCGGCTGTCCGCCGCCCGCGCCGCGCAGCACCATCACGCCTGCCGCCAGCACCAGCGCGGCGGCGATGCCGCCGATGCCGAGCAATTTCATTTTTTTCATATTCTGTCTTTCTCCCCCAAAGATTCTAGCCGCACCCTGCGACGGGTTGGGCGGCCACTTCCAAGGCGGACGCCAGGACCACGAGAATGGAAACAATCGCTCTCATGCTGATATTTAATGGTCTTCATTAAATTTCAGCAACATAAAACCTCCCGCCATTTCTGTCAAAGCACCACCGCAATGCGGGAAACTGTGATAGCCGGTGGCAATCGGCTCCGACTTTTGCGCGAAGATGACATAAGCGGACCCATCCCGCTTTGCCGGACTGATGCCAATTCACGGCAAACGCCAACGGGCGGGAGCAATGTGACGCAATAAGCCTATATCGCGAGGAAGATTTAGCGCCAAGGTGTGGAGTTTTATTCAACCACAAATGACACGGACCAGATAGAGCTGAAAATGGAGATGGGGAAGAATGCAGGATGTCTGAAACTCTTTAAATGCCTCCACCGCCCCCGCCGCCGATGCCCGGGTCTCCAATAATGACGATGAGCGGCAGGAACATGGCAATCACGATGCTGCCTACGACGACCGCCAGGAAAATAATCATGACCGGTTCAAGCAGCGACGTCACGGCGCTGACAGCGTTGTCCACCTCTTCGTCGTAGGTATCGGCGATTCTCATGAGCATGTCCGGCAACGCGCCGGTTTGTTCGCCCACGTCCACCATACCGGCAACCATCGCCGGGAAAACCCGGGATTCCTTCAGTGGTCCGGCAACGGTCCCGCCCTCCTTCACGCTGTCATGGACTTTGGCAATGACACCGCCCACGATGACGTTGCCGGCCGTTTCCTTCACGATGGTCAACGCCTGTAGGATCGGCACACCGCTGCCGAGCAGCGTCCCGAATGTCCGGGTAAATCGTGACAGCGCCACCTTTCGAAAAACCTTGCCAATGACGGGCATGGACAGTTTGAACCGATCAAACCACCGCCGGCCAAACCGGGTGCGGATGAGCAATTGGAACGCAACGGTCGAGGCCAGCACCATCATTCCGGCAGCCAGAAAGTGGCTTTTGAACACACCGCTGATTCTCAAGACCAGGAGCGTGAATGCCGGCATCTGCCTCCCATTGAGCAATCCCTCAAAGACCATTTGGAACCGTGGAATGATAAAAACCAGCAGGAGCGTGAGAATGCCCGCTGCGGTCACCA
>JBEKJN010000227.1:0-4847 GCA_050011235.1 Verrucomicrobiota bacterium
GTGGTAATGTCCGTGTTCCTGTTTTCCCAGCCCATTGTGGTGGGTTGGACCGCGGTGTTCATCGTCATGGCGTCCATCGGCATTACGTCCCTGATGTCCGGCACGGCGGCCACGGATTTCGGCGGACGCAAGGCGACTGCGACGAGCATGGGCATCGTGAACGGCTTCGCCTATGTGGGTAGCGGCATCCAATCCTTCAGCCTCGGCTTTCTATTGCCGCCCAAGGGGCCAAGCTGGCAATGGTTGCCGGTTTTTGTAATCCCCTTCGCCATCATCGGAACGCTCATTGCCATCAAGATCTGGCACGAGCTTCCCGCCGCCACCCGGAAATACCTTGCCGAGGTGGAACAAAAAACGGCCTGAAATTGGCCAAAACAGGGCTTGACCGCCACCAGCCCCAGGTGCTAAATTATTCGCGCAATGTTAAAGAACATCGGACAAGCAGCCACTCTGGCAGTCGTCGTCGTCGTTACCGACGCCGTTGGCGCTTGTCGTTGTTAAGTTGAATTTCGACAAGAACCCACGGCTGGCAACGGTCGTGGGTTTTTCGTTTAATCCGCGCCACCGGCCGCAACCAAAAAATGATTAAGATTAAGAAAAAGATTATGATTAAGAGGACGCGTCACCGCGGCTTGATTCTTGATCGCAATCATCATCGTAATCGTAATCTCCCAAACACATGAGCAAGACAACTGAAACCGCTGGAAAGAAAAAAACCGCCTCCACGCCGCGCGCCGAGGTCGGCCCGGCCATGGCCGGATGCGACATCCTCGTCCAAGCCCTCGAACGTGAAGGGGTCGAACTCATTTTTGCCTATCCCGGCGGCGCGAGCATGGAAATCCACCAGTCGCTCACCAAATCCAAAATCCGCACCATCCTGCCGCGCCACGAACAGGGCGGCAGTTTCGCGGCGGAAGGTTATGCCCGTGCCACCGGCAAGGCTGGCGTGTGCATGAGCACCAGCGGCCCCGGCGCGACCAACCTCGTCACCGCCATCGCCGATGCCTATCTGGATTCCTGCCCGCTCATCGCCATCACCGGCCAGGTCAACCAGACCATGATCGGCCGCGGCGCATTTCAGGAAACCGACATCATCGGCGTGACGCTGCCCATCGTGAAGCATTCCTATCTCGTCACGAGCGTCAACGACATTCCGCGCATCGTGAAGGAGGCGTTTTACATCGCCCAGTCCGGACGGCCCGGTCCGGTGGTCATTGACGTGCCAAAGAACGTGCAGCAGGCCAGGACCCAGCCGGTGTGGCCGACCCTCGCAGAGATCAAAAAAGGTCTGCGCGGTTACACGCAGCCCGACCTGCGCGCCGATGAAGTAGCGTTGCACGAAATCATGGGCCTGATTGAAAAGGCCGAACGTCCCGTCATTTATTGCGGCGGCGGCATCATCAGCAGCGGCGCAGCGGCGGAATTGAAAAAATTCGCCGAGGCCGCGCAGATTCCCGTGACGACCACACTCATGGGCATCGGCGGTTTTCCGGAAACGCATCCGCTTTCGTTGCGCTGGCTGGGCATGCATGGCGCGGCCTTTGCCAATTGGGCCGTCAACGGCGAATACCAGCTGCGCAAGACGTTTAATGACCCGATGGTGAAGCTCAAGGACGGCGCGGATTTGCTGCTCGCCTTCGGCGTGCGGTTCGACGACCGCGTGACCGGCAAGTTCGAGGAATTCTGCAAAAACGGCACGATCGTTCACCTGGACATTGACGCGTCCGAGTTGAACAAGAACCGCCGCGCCAACCTTGCCGTGGTGGGCGATATCAAGGACGCCCTTACACGCCTCAACGCGATGCTCGCCCGGCGCCCGCTCGACAAGAAGCACACTGCGTGGCTCGAACAAATCGCCGAGTGGAAAAAGAAGGGGCCGTTCGCCTACACCATCACCCGCGAGATCGCCACCAGCGACCACATGAAAGATCATCTCAAAGGCCATGAAGACCAGATCATCCTGCAACAGATGGTCGTCGAGGCGCTTTACGAACTGACCAAGGGCGACGCCATCATTACCACCGGCGTGGGCCAGCACCAGATGTGGGCGGGGCAATGGTTCAAATACGAACGCCCGCGCCAGTTCATCACCAGCGGCGGCCTCGGCTCGATGGGCTTTGGTTTGCCGGCGGCACTGGGCATCAAGGTGGCGCATCCCGACAAGGAAGTGATTGACATTGATGGCGACGGCTCGTTCCTGATGAACATTCAGGAACTGGCGACCGCGCACGTCGAAAAAATCGCCGCCAAGGCCATCATCCTGAACAACCAGCACCTCGGCATGGTGGTGCAATGGGAGGACAACTTCTACGCCGGCAACCGCGGCCACACCTACCTCGGCAATCCTGATGAACGGGCGCAGATTTATCCCGACTTCGTGCGCGTCTGCAATTCATTCAACGTGAAGTGCGAGCGCGTGATGTTCAAAAAGGATTTGCGCCCCGCCATCCAGCGGATGCTCGACGCGAAGGAACCGTATGTGCTCGATGTGATTGTGCCTTACAGCGAACACGTGCTGCCTTTCGTTCCGGCGGGCCGCACCGTCGCCGACATGATCTGGAAGGTGTAACCGCATCCGGTTCTCCTCGCCCGTCAAACGGGAGCGGAGTCGGCGGTGAGCGAGTAAAAATTCAAAAGGCCGGGTGGAAAATCTTCGCCCGACCTTTCTTCTTTCAACTCTCAACCGCCGGCACGCCCCAGACGCCAAATCCTAAACGCCAGACCCGAAACGAACCGCGGATGACGCTGATCCTTCCTTCCAACTCCTTATCCTGCAACGCTGGGACAGACGGGAGGACGAGGCTCCAAATAGCCTTAATTTAGGCATCAGAATTGCGGTATGAGGGCCCGGTATGGCACAGGGAAAACGAAATAACGATTTGACAGTACCAATTGCCGCAATGACGGGTATTGGCGGGCTTGCCATTATACTCGTTCCGGGCTTTCGCCAGGTGGCTTTTATCATCGGCTGGATTTCCCTCACTGTCATGGGGCTGGCGATTGTCGGTCTGGCCATCCTCGGCATCTTCCGGCTGGCAACCCCGGAACGCAACATGCGGGGAATGACCCGGAACGTGTTTGCACCTCCCCTTCGCACCCCGGAACAAAAATCGGATGTAGTCGAGCCGGAACCGGAACAGACACCCGAACCCATCATCACGACAACCGAACTGGTTCAACAAATTCGTTCGATTGACTGGTTCCAGTTCGAGAAATTAATCGGGCTCGTTTATCGGAAGCTCGGCTACGACGTGACCCGGCGCGGTGGCGCAAATCCGGACGGCGGGATTGATTTGATCATTCAGAAGGATGAGCAGTGCGCGGCGGTTCAATGCAAGCAGTGGAAGGCGTGGCGCGTTGGCGTGAAGCCGGTCCGGGAATTCCTGGGCGCGTTGACGGACGCGGGCATCCAGCAGGGCAAGTTCATCACCCTGCGTGGTTACACAAGTCAGGCAATGCAGTTCGCCAAAAAACATGACATCGAGATTGTGAACGAGGCTGAGCTGACCCAAATGATTGAGTCCACCGACGCCAGATTTGACCCGGAAGTGCTCGACCTGTTGCATGACCCGCGGAAGTTTTGTCCGAAATGCGAACGTGAAATGGTGATACGGGTTGCCGGGCAAGGGCCCAATCCCGGCGGCAAATTCTGGGGCTGCTCAGGATATCCGCGCTGTCATTTCACGATGCCGATTGCCGAAACCAGCCCAACGCCCGTTGCAGCCGCGCCCAGAGCCGAGCTTCATTCCTTCGCGTAAGTTCAGATTGCCGCGCGAGCGGATGCGCGACATCACCTCGGAACGTTTCGCCTTGGAAAAGACATCAGCCATGGACACGAATTGCACGAATTCTCACCGATTCGTGTCACTTGCCACCCGTCACTTGCCACTTGCCTGCCGGGGCGATGAGATCGTCTTTGGGCTGGCGGAGGCATTCCATTTCTGCTGTAATGACTCCGTGCCAGAAGCACCCGGAATTTTTGCGCGCCCCATGAAGTTTGAGGACGCGCTCAAATGGATGCTCAACACTCCGCCGCCGCCGGGATTGAAGCGGGTGGATTACAGGAAACGGACAAAGATATGACATGCGAAAGAGAAATGAACCAGTTTTTCGCGCGCAATTGCTACTCCGAAAAGGAACGTGAAAAAGTCAAAACATCGCAGGCCTACCAGCTCGCGGTGGAAAAGAATGACGCCACGCAGGCGCAGGAGTTGGCAAGCCGCATTCTCGAAGACAAACCGCTAACCCCTTGATGCCATGAGCAAAGCCAAAGTACCGGAAACCGGGGCGGGTTATCTCGGCGAAACCATGGTCCACCGAATTTCCCGCGCCATGGGCGTTGTGGAAAACGTGATTGAGGCCAAGGCCGGCTGGCTGCCGGAGATCACGTTGAAACTCCCGGATGGCTCCATCAAGAAAGGCCGGCTCAGCGATTTCCGGGAGCCGACCAGTGCCGAGCGGAAAAAAATCTCCCCCGCGTGACCGGTGAAATTTAACGCAAAGGCGCAAAGACGCGGATTTTAACCACGGCTTGCCGCGCCGGCTTGTCTCGCCGAAATCCCGTGAAGGCGGAAAAAAGCGCAGAAGCCGCAAAAACCTTTTTACACGGGTTTCACGAATTGACACCAATTGAAAGCCTGCAAGGCTGACAGAAATAATAGTCCAGGGCAACGCCCCGGGAATACCCCCAACATGTTTTTCCAAGCCCTGGCTGGTCGCGGCGAATCCCGCATTGCGCATTGGCGTCAACCTAAGCCGGGGTTGAGTTCGGCGACCAATTGAAAATAGTTTTTGCGGTCCTTGCGTTGCTCATAGAACAGATGATGAGTGAGGTGATGCTCCAACCA
>JBEKJN010000228.1:0-4806 GCA_050011235.1 Verrucomicrobiota bacterium
TATTTCGACGGTCAAGGCTGGGACAACAAGCTCGCCAAAAAATACGGCGTCAACAGCATCCCGATGGATTATCTGCTGGACCGGCACGGAATCATCATCGGCAAGGAATTGCGCGGCGAAGAACTGGGCCAAGCCGTGACGAAAGCGCTGGCGAATAATTAAATCGCTCCGTTTCCGATTTGGGAGCGCAGCGTAAAGCGCATTGCGCCTTTGCACCTCCGCGCCTTTGCGTTAAATCTTCTCCTGCACTTGCATTATCGCTGACAAATCCCTCAAAGAGTTTGTCCCCGGCCCGCTGAGCGCGTTGCTGGAAAAGCGGACGGCCATATTTTTCACTTTTCTTCCATCGCACTTCAGAAGAACATCAAACCACCATGAAGCAAATCCTTGCCTTTGTTGTCCTCGCCTTGAGCGTTGTTGTTGCGCGCGCGGACTTTGTCATCCAGCAAAAAGTCGAGAGCGCGGAACAGAACGGCATCATCACCCTGAAATTCAAGGGTGACCAACTCCGCACGGACATGCCCACCGAGCGCGTTGGCGATGTCAGCATCATTCGGGACCTGAAGACCGGTGACACCATCACGATGATTCACCGGCAGAAATTGGCCCGGAAGGAATCCGGCGCCGAATACAAGCAAAGATTGGAGCAGATGGACAATGGCACCCCGGATACCGTGATTTCAAAACCGGTGGACACGGGCAAGATGGAAAGGGTAGGCAATTATGACACCGAAATTTATACTTGGACGAACAGCAGCCACATGGGCGGGACATTCTGGTTGGCCAGGGACTATCCCGATTACCCGAAAATCAGATCCCTGTACCTGAAATTGGAACAACCACCCGCCGGACAGATTTCCAAGCGCACCGCCCCCGACATTAGCGCGTTGCCGGGCATGGTTGTGAAATCCAAATCTGAATCGCCGACGGGGGAGATCACAAAAACGCTCATCTCGGCGAAAGAAGAACCCGTCGCCGCCTCCGACTTTCAAATTCCCGCGGATTATCGGGTGTTGGGGCTGGTGGTAACACCGGGTCATCCAATATCGCCGCCCAATCATTGATTCGCGCCGTTTGTGCCAGACCAAACTCCTCAACTCTCAACCGCTTCTGAATGATTGTTGTCGGACCAAGCCAGGTCATCGTCAAACGGCTGAAACCGCTGGCATCACAGCCGGTCACGGCCGCAGGAAATTCTCGGCCACACTTGAAGACAATGATTTCAACGTAACATCAACGTTTAGGTCGCTTTGGTTCTTCACCGAAGACCTTATCAATCATTTTTCTGAATTTGCTGTCCGGAACGGGAGTTTGGCTTCGATGATCCTGGCCAGTGATCTCCGCCTCCAAGTCAAGCACCAGCGTCTTCAACCGGTCGCAGCGGACCTGGAGTTTTTTGATCAAAACTTCCAGTTCCCCGACTTCGTTTCTCAAGGTTGCCGCGATTTCTAGTTTACTCATGATGTGGATGCCGGGCTCTTGCCGGACCTGTTGTGAACGTCTGCAATCCACTAAACCAGCTTGGCCGACAAACTCAAGAGGAAAGGTCGCATCACGACTGTAGTTGCCGGAGTTGTGCTGATTCATTTTAAACGCAAAGACGCAAAGGCGCCAAGACATGACTTCTCGTGGCACAGGCCTCCGGCCTGTGCCACAGTTGCCATCATCCGGCGCTCATAGAGCGCCGCTACAATCTACTTTTTGTAATGGCAGAGGTAAGCCACGTCGGCCGCAGCCTCGACATCAAAGGCCGCATGCGCCGGGACCACAAAGAACTGGCCCTCGGTAAACGCCTGCCACGCGGCGCCCGGCAGTTTCGCCTTCAACGTGCCGGCAACAATTTGCATGCGTTCCTCCGAGTCGGTCTTGAAGGTGTATTTGCCCGGCTCGATGACGCCCACTGTGGCCGGGCCTTCCGATGTGTTCACGGCCAGACTCTGAACTTTTCCGTCAAAATATGAATTGTGTTTCATGGGCGGATATAATTGCCGGTTCAGGCCAAATTGGCAATCCAGCACCCGGCAGCGGACTTGTGTTTCACTGACGATACGCGTAGAACATTTTGCGCATGACGATAAATGACAAAACCTCCGGCTCCCATTCGTCTTCCAGGCGCAGTGCGCGATTCAGGATGCTGGGCGTGATTGTGCTGGTGCTCGGAATTGCCGGCGCGGGCGTGGTTTATTGGATGGGGACGCGTTCCCCGGATTTGGCGGACGATCCTGCAATGGTGGGATACAACAAGGCCCAGACGCGGCAGATGGGAATGCTCTATGGCAAAATGGGCCCGGTCATTGAGGAGTGGTTCGATGATTTGAAACAGCCCGGCACACAGGCAATCCTCATCGCAGTGGTTTCAACACTCGTTGCGGCCGGCTGCTTTTACTTTGCCCGATTGACGGACAATAGCGACGAAGCACCTGACGGAACTGGTTCGCATCATGGCGGATGAATCGTTCAAAGAGTTTGTGCTGGACCAGTTGGGCGCCCTGCCGGAGGTGCGGGCCAGGGCGATGTTCGGCGCGCACGGGCTGTATCAGGGCGAACATTTCTTCGGGATTCTCGACGAAGGCCGGCTGTTCTTCAAAACGGACGCGCAATCGCAGGCGGACTACGCGGTGCGCGGCATGGAGCCGTTTTCTTACGAATCGAAAGGGCGCGTGCTGACGATGAGCTATCACGAAGTGCCGCCGGACGTGCTGGAAAATGCGCCGGAACTGGTGGCATGGGCGCAACGGGCCATCCAAGCGGCCGCCAGCGGCAAGAGACCTTTGAAAGTGTCCCGGCCAAAAGCCGTTCGCCGCAAGTCTGGCAGGCAGTGATTTCGAGCGGCACAGGCTTCCGGCCTGTGAAACTAAAACACGGACCAGAGGTCTGTGCCACAGTTGCCAATCCAAATCAAATCACCTTGCCGGGAGACCGGTTCGCTTCAACGCCAAAACACAACGAAACATCGCAATCGAAAAGAAATTGTCCCTGCACGCGGCTGCGTTATAGTTCGCGCTGATGCCCGTCCAAAATCTCATCGTCAAAGTCCAGAAACGGAACCGCGCGCTGGTGAGGTTCGATCCGGGCCGCATCTGCAAGGCGATGTTGCGCGCGGCGGAATCCATCGGCGGTTTTCGGACGGATTTTCTACCGGGCGTGAACGACAAGATTTTCAGCGCGCAAGGCTCGGACGAGGACATTGCCGCTTTTCTGGCGGACACGGCAATTGTCTGCCTCAATTCCGACCCGCACCACCTGATTTCCAATTTTCCGCCGACGATTGAGGCGATCCAGGACGAGGTGCTGCACGCGTTGCGCAGCCACGGTTTCCAAAACACCGCCGATGCCTACGAATGTTATCGCTGGGGGCGGCACTGGCTGCGCGAAGGCGCGTTGACGCCGGAGAAATTTTCCGGAAACGGTTTTCCGCGTGAGCGGATGGCACAGATTCTCGAATGGAACCGCAAACACGGCGTGGACACCGTGGCCGGCCTGAATGACACCGTCCGCAGCGGGCGCATCAAGGAAGTGATTGACGCGTCGCTCGCGGTTTATGAGGCGTCACTGGATGAGGCCGCGCAAAAGGTGGTGTCGCGCCTGAACGCGGGCGGCCGGTTGCGGATGATGTGGGTGAGCGGGCCGAGTTCGTCCGGCAAGACGACGACGACCGTCAAGCTTACGCAACGGCTTAAAAAGCAGGGCCTGCGTTTTTTGATGCTGAACCTCGATGATTATTTCTGGTCGCTGGTCGAACATCCGACCGACTGGATCAACGACCGGAATTACGAGGCGCCCGAAGCGCTCGACATTCAGTTGTTGAACCAGCACCTCCGCGCGCTGCTCGAGGGACAGACGGTCGAAAAGCCAATTTACAGTTTCAAGGAAGGGCGGCGCACCGGCACGAAACCCGTCAGGCTGGAGCCGGACCAGATTTTGTTGTTGGATTGTCTGCACGGATTTTATCCGCCCATCACCGAGGGCATTGACGTTTCGGCGCAGTTCCGGCTTTACCTGGAAACGCTGAACATGCTTTACGAGGGCGACGGGAGCACGAAGCGGCTCGTGCAGTTTGCGGACGTGCGGCTCATCCGGCGGATGTTGCGCGATGCGCGCCATCGCAATCACAGTCCGCTGGGCACGATTTTGCACTGGCATTACGTGCGCTATGGCGAATTGTTCAGCATCATCCCGCTGATGGGCCTGGCCGATCACGTGGTCAACGGCGGGTTCCCGTTCGAGTTGCCCGCGCTCAAACCGTTTTTCATCGGCGAAGGCAATTTGCTGCCCAAGCCGGAGGCTTTCGGGCCGTACGCAGGCTTTCTCGACGCGCGCATCCGCTACGACCGCATCAGGGCGCTGCTCGAATCGGTGGCCGGGTTCACGGAGCAACAGCTCTCAACCGGCGACCTCATTCCCGGCGACGCGGTGATCCGGGAATTCATCGGCGGGAGCACGATCAAGATTCCGCACAACGAGTAAAACGGCGGCGGTGCGGTTCCGGGTTTCGCAGAGGCAATTTTACTTCAATATTTCATCCAGCGTCGGTTCCATGGCATCCGCCCAGATTTGATAGCCTTTGGCGTTGGGATGCAGCAAATCCGGCATGAGGCTCCTGGGCAACGTGCCGTCGAATTCCAGAAATTTTGAGCCAATGTCGAGGAACTTCACCGTCTTGCCGTCGTCCAGCTTGGCGATGAGGGTGTTGATCAAGGCAACTTGGGCGCGCTGTGGATCGTCCAGGGTGCCGCGCGGGAAGATGGCCAGCAGCAGGATTTTGCTGTCCGGCAGTCTGGCGCGGATGTCGTTGACCACGGCTTG
>JBEKJN010000229.1:0-4783 GCA_050011235.1 Verrucomicrobiota bacterium
ATCCATCGTGGAGAAACTCAAACGCTGCCGCCAGACGCTTGAGCAAGTCAAACCCGGCTGCACGTTGCCGCGAGCAATAAAAACCAAAAATAACTCCAGTCGTTTGTGAGACACTACACTAGTTTTTAGGGTTTTGATATTGGGTTCGCTTCGCTCAAAGATACGGTCTGATTGGAAGCGGGGGCCGGAACGCAGTCCGTCCTTTCGCATGGTGAGCTAGATTTTGCACTTTTATTTCAGCAAGTAAGCCTTGGTAGAAATTCGCAGGTCTGCTTTAATAAACCCATGAAAGATACAATGATCTTAAAGCTTCCAGATGTTAGCTACGGCACATTTGATTGCACACCTCTGCCTTCATAAGGTGTATCCCCCGGATGGGGCATCGTCTGGCTTGTATTCGTCCCTTCCTTAATATCTTTGGTCTGCAAATTCTGATATTGCGATTCGCTAGTTGGAAAATAGGACGCACATCCAGAACATGCCAATAGCGAGCAACAACACACCAAAGCTAAACAGCATCTCCACAGTCCAAAATTTGAAATTGCATTCATTTATTTAAAGTTTGGCTTTTTTATTCACTAACTAACATTATGGTTTTTTGAATGTGACCGCTATGGGGTGTTCACCCCACAGGCACAAAGGAACCGTAAGGGTCGCCTTTGGCGGGTTCGTCTTGATTCAACCGTAGAATTTTTAATTCCATTTCAGCATAAGCTTTCTCTTTTTCTCTTTTTCTTCAGCAGCTTTTCTTCCGGCTTCTTTCGCTGTTTGATAGGCCATGTCTGCCAGTCTTGCTTGTTCAACGGCCTTCGTTTCAGCCGTCAACACCTTTTGCCTGGCTATATCACATTGCCGAACCTCGGGATCAATCCATTGTTTGGTTAAGTGATTTGACAATTTTCCGTTGGAACCAGTGCGGGGTGACGCGCGTCAGGAAAATGAGAAGATGATTTTGCAGTCCGTGAATTGCCAGCACCCGGCCCTTGCGAAAGGCACGATGCCCGCAACGGGCAACCGCTTCCGCCGACATTTTGGGCGACTTGAATTGCCGCCCTTTTTTGCCGCGGGCGACATTGCCGAAATTGGTCGAGGTCGGGCCGGGACACAGCGCCGTCACGGTCAATCCCGTGCCGGCAAGCTCCTCGGCCAGCGCCTCGGTGAATGACAGCACGTAAGCTTTGGTCGCGAAGTAAACCGCCATGCCGGGGCCGGGCAGGAAACCGGCCACCGAACCGACGTTCAGCACGCCGCCGCGTTTGCGTTCAATCATTCCGGGAAGAAACAACCCGGTCAACTCCGTCAACGCCGCAACGTTCACCTGAATCATTTCCAACTGCCGCCGCAACGGCAATCCGGCAAACGCGCCGTTCGCGCCGAATCCGGCGTTATTAACCAGCACGTCAATCGCGAGTCCCCTGCCCTGCAGTTCGTCGAACACGCATGCCGGGGTCTCAGGCTGGGAAAGGTCGGCGGTCAAAACCATCGTTTGGATTCCGTGCTCGCGGCGCAATTCATCGGCGATGGATTGTAACGCCGTGGTATTGCGTGCGACGAGCACCAGCCGGCTTTTGTCCGCCGCGAAACAGCGCGCCAGTTCCAGGCCGATGCCAGACGAAGCGCCGGTGATTAAAACCGTTTCGCCGTTGGCCGCGCTCATCTGGTCGTGACCATTATTGGTTTCCCCATCCGAACCGGCTGGTGATTGGCCAATAAACGAATAAGGATTTGCCGATGACGCTCGTTTCCGGGAAATCGCCCCAGTATCGCGAGTCGAGACTGTTCATTGTGTTGTCGCCCATCACAAAATAGCAATCCGGGCGAATTTGAAACTCACTGCCCGGGGAAAGGTTTTGCACCATCGCGTGGCCGTAATATTGGTTTTCATGATAGACCAAAACGTTCGTGCGGGCGGGCGCATCTGAGAACGAGTAAAGGTTTTCAAAATGCGGCGTTGAGGCGGACAGCGGCTTGCCGTTTACGACCAGATGGCCGACCGGCACGCTCGTATTGCCGAATTGCGGGGCGCCGACAACTTCATAATCCTGTGCCAGCGAAAGTGTGTCACCGCTCAGCCCAACCAGGCGCTTTATGTAAAATTCATCCGGCGGAATCCGATAATAATCCCTGCGTTCCTCGGGAATTCCCTTGGTTTCAAACACCACAATTTCGCCGCGCTTTGGCTTGCGAAAATTGTAGGTAAGCCGGTCCACAAACAAATGGTCGCCGGCACTGACCCGCAGTTTTACGAGGTCCTCGCCCTTGTGATACACGCGCTCCGGGTCCAAAAGATGTTTTAGCATCAAGCCGGACCGATACTCCATTGACTCTTCGCCAAAGTCCGGCGGAAACCACATCGTGTGTGCCACGCCGCCGATCCAGATGGTCTGCTTGATGTTGAAAATCAGGAACCGCCGCATCGGACTGATGTCCGTGATCGGTCCATCATTCTTCGCGACGACATGAACGTAGGAGATTCCCTGAAACCATTCCTTGAATCGTTCCCAGCCGTTGGGAATCGTCAGGGTATTTTGCACCTTTAGTTGCCTGTCAATTTCGGCCTGAGTTTTGGATTTGTCCTCCAGCCCGGCGTTGATTCCGCTCGCGGCGCGGCTGAAGTCAGGCACCGACTGGACACCAAAAAGCGTCGGCTGCATCGAACCGGTCGGGATTTTGAACGGTTGCAGGAAGAACGTGCGGACGCCCATCGCCACGGCAATCGCCACGAGCAGCACCTCGACGTTTTCGCGCCACACGGGATTTGGGTACGGCTTGAGCCATTTGTTGGCGGCAAACTCAAGTTCCTCCGCCTTGATCCGGATCCTGCCCGTGTTCGCGCGCTCGGCAATCGCCTTCTGCACCTCATTCATCGCGACGGTCACCGCGGCAACCGCCATCGGCGCAAGCACATCGCGTTGCGCGGAAAGCAGGCGATGAACGTGCTTGCGCATCGCGCACGCCTCGCGGACCGCTTTGGAAGTAAACCAGCGTAGTATCATAAAATGTGACAAGTAACCGGTGACCGGCCTTTGCTCAGAAGCTTCGGCACGGCAGGCAGGTGATAAGCAGCCGGGGCAAGTTGGAGTTCAGTCCCGCCAAGCGGGACTGCTCCTGCCACGCTAAAGCGTGAACTCCAACAAACCCGCCGCAGGCCAGTCCCGTGCCCTTGCCCTTCGACCTTTGGCCTTCGATTTTTGTTCATGCTTTTAATACTTCAATAAACGCCTCCTGCGGGATGTTCACGCTCCCGATGGATTTCATGCGCTTTTTACCTTCTTTCTGCTTCTCAAGCAATTTTCGTTTGCGCGTGATGTCGCCGCCGTAACACTTCGCCGTCACGTCCTTGCGCAACGCGCTCACGTGCTCCGACGCGATGATTTTGCCGCCGATGGCCGCCTGGATTTTCACCTGATACTGCTGGCGGGGGATGACTTCCTTGAGCTTTTCCGCCAGCGCCCGTCCCCTGCCCTCCGCCTTGGCGCGATGCACGATGGACGAAAACGCGTCCATCACCTCGCCGTTCACCAGCATGTCCAGCTTGATCATGTCGCTCTCGGCGTAACCCGCGTGCTCGTAATCCATCGAACCGTAACCGCGCGTCATGCTTTTGATGCGGTCATGGAAATCAATCAGGATCTCATTCAGCGGCAGCATCGTCGTCATCATCACCCGCCGCGCGTCCAGCGTCTCCGTGTCGTCCAGCAGGCCGCGTTTCTCGGAAATCAACGCCATCATGTCGCCGATGTTTTCGTTCGGACAGATGATGAACGCCTTCACGGTCGGTTCCTCGATTTTGCGGATGTAATTCAGTTCGGGCAAATACGCCGGATTATCAATGGGCTTCACGGTGCCATCGGTCATCGTCACGCGGTAAATCACACTCGGATAGGTGGCGATGATGTCCATGCCGTATTCGCGCCGCAACCGTTCCTGCACGATTTCCAGGTGCAGCAGGCCGAGGAACCCGCACCGGAAACCGAACCCCAGAGCCACGCTCGTTTCCGCTTGATACACGAACGCCGAGTCATTGAGCTGCAATTTGCCCATGCTCACCTTGAGATGCTCGTAATCCGCCGTGTTGATCGGGTAAATCCCGCTGAACACCATCGGATGAATCTCCTTAAACCCCGGCAACGCCTCCGACGGCCGCTGCGTGTCCGTGATGGTGTCGCCCATCTTCACTTCCTGCGGACTTTTGATGTTGGCCGTGATGTAACCCGTCTCGCCCACTTCCAGCTTCTCGCGGACGTAAGGCTTGGGATTGAAGCTGCCGACCTCCTTCACTTCGACCGTTTTGCCTGAATGCAACAGCTTCACGTGTTGACCAGCCCGCAACTCGCCGTTGAACACGCGCACATGCGTGACGACGCCTTTGAAAGTATCAAAATACGAATCGAAACCCAGCGCCTGCAGTGACGGTGCGCCCGTTGGCTTCGGTGCCGGAATCCGCGCCACAATCGCCTCCAGAATCTCGTCAATGCCAATCCCCTCCTTCGCGCTGCAGGGAATTGCGGTGTCGCCCGGAATCGCCAGAATATCTTCGAGTTGCTGCCGGGCTTGGGCGACGTTCGCGTGCGGCAGATCAATCTTGTTGATGATCGGAATGATTTCGAGGTTCTGCTTCATCGCCAGATGGACGTTGGCAACGGTCTGCGCCTCAACGCCCTGGGCTGCGTCCACCACCAGCAGTGCCCCTTCGCATGCGCTCAGGCTGCGCGAAACTTCATAGGAAAAATCCACGTGTCCCGGCGTATCAATCAGGTTCAGCTCGTAGGTCTCGCCGTTT
>JBEKJN010000230.1:0-4767 GCA_050011235.1 Verrucomicrobiota bacterium
ACCGTCGAGTCCACCGGCTCCGCTATAGCGGGGCTTTGCAGCGGCTTGAGCTGGATGAAGGGAAACTTTCACGTCCGGTTCTGAGGGGAGGGAGTGGCAGCAATGCCACTTCCTTACCCGACGATGTATAAAATGACAATTTCGTGATATGCGCTTGCACCGTGCTTGGAACATTGTTGCACCGGATTTTTTGCGCTTCGTGAACATGACCGTGCAAATTCGGTGGTGTAATCCGTGGTGTGAAATTGAACGTGGCGGCGTTTGCCATTTTTTGAACACGTCGGCCACAGTCTGATTGTCGTGAGTGAAAAGTTGTCATGGTTCGTCCATCGTTTCGTCGTCATCGTTCCATGTCTGCTCGCCCTCGATGCCGATGATTGGCGGTGGTGATTGCCTCGGCGGTTGCATCGTGAAGATGATTGCGGGAATGATCGTGGCATAGTTTCCTTTCAGCCGTTTCCGCAAGCCGCCGCTTAAAATCCAAACGATGGCCAGCAGTGCCAGCCAGACAAACACCAGGTAGAGATAAACGCCGTCGTTTTCAATCAAGCTGTCCAGAGCGTTGAAGATGGGATTCAGCAATTCAGCGGGATTCAAGTTCATGGTTCGTCCTCCGTTTTCAGTTCGTCAGTCTCACGCCCAAATCGCAGCCGTGGCGGTTGCCAGCCCCGCCAGCACGTTTTTCCAAAGCGGCGATCTTCCGAATGCGGCCAGCCCAAATCCCCGGCCTGCAAGCGCGTTAAATTCGATTGTGACGCGCTCATGTGCCATGTCAGGTTAAAGCTCATGCGGTTCATTCCTAAAATCACGCCGCTGATTTGACAATGGCGAGGATTGCCGCCTTGAGCGGTTCGGAAAGTTTTGCCCAAGCGGTGACTACTTGGGACAGACCGTGCAATGAGGCGACCGGAGTTTGTGAGTCTCTTTGTGTGTCAGCCTCTGTAAGTGCTTGAGAGTCTGTGGCGGGGGGCAGGTTCAAATCCTGTCGCTCCGACCATTTCCCCTCTTTTGCCCCGGTGTGACTTGTAGGGACAAACAGCGACTTCAGCCCCATATCTAAAGAAGAATTTTCACTTTTGCTTGTCAGTGGGGGAGTGACAGCAAATGACCCGTTTTGACCCGCTGCGACCGAATTTTGTGTGTCATCTTTTGACGGACCCGGCGAGCGGTGGAAATTCAGTTTCGCAATCGCTTCTTTCAACGGCAACATCCGCGCGTCGGTGTAAGTCTCGGCGGTCTGTTTCGGGTCACGGTGCCGCATCAGCGCCATGCGCACGCGCTCGCTGGGCGTTCCAGGCGCCAGTTGAGTGCAATATCCATGTGCCGACTTTAAGAGCGGCTAGAACAAAGGAAAGAAAATTTTAAGTGTTGAAAATCGAACATCACTTGCCCCGGTCGTCTATCCCAAAATGATTTTGGTAGCAGAAATATTTTTTGCTCTGCCGCAGATTCGTTGGTTTCAACCGGCTGGCAAGTCTGGCACACGACCTCACGCAAATCTGAAACGGACTTATTCCTCACGTCGCACCGCTTCCAAAACATGCGCGTCCAGCACTTCAAAGGCGACGTCCTTATACCGATCCCGCAGACCACACCGTTGCCAGGCCGCTGCAAGGTGCTTTTCCAACTGCGTCCGTTCACTCGCCGTGAGTTGCTTCCACTTTACTTCCGAAACCACTGCACTTTCGCGCCCTTGGCCGTGTCGTTCGGCGCGAACAAAATCAAATTCCAAATCACCTTCCCAATAACGCGAAGCTCCGGCGTGCTGTTGGCGGCAAAAATCCTCAAACACGGTCGAAGCATGGTCATGCAGTAATTTCAATTTCTCTGCCTTGCTATAACGTTGCCAACGTGTCCGATGCGGTGAATAAACCCGGAACCAGAACCGCAACGCCGGGTCTTGGATGCGGTAGCGCGTTTTCTTCGTTGAACGCGGGCTTTCTCCGAACGGAATCTCCCGCGTGAGCACAGAAGCATCCAGCAACTGTTGGAGCAATCGGGACAGGTTGGTTTGCACCGTGCCCAACCGAGCGGCCATTTTCGAAGGTTTCTCTGCACCCCGTCCAATGACTTCGAGCACCGAGACCGCGTTCGCGCCGGAAATTCCTTCGTCCCGAAGAATTCGCGCCGGTTCCTGGTCGAGATAAGGCGCAAATCCAAAGAACAGTTCATCGGCCAAATCAATGGCGCATGCTTTTGATTCCACAAATTCCCAGTATTTGGGAATGCCGCCAACGAGCGCGAAACGTGTGAAGGATTCCATGTCGGCGGGATTGAGCCGGCACGCAGCGCAAAACGCGGCGTAGCTCATGGGTTCGATATGCAGCAGCTTGCGGGCACGGCCATAGAGCGGCGCAGAACGATTCAAAAACATGTCGTTCATCATCCGCGTGCTGGAACCGGACAAAATCAGCAAAAAGTGCTTGGGTTTGTCATGATCAAGCCAGCGTTGAAACACGCTCGGCAAGGATGGATCGGATGCGACCAGATATGGAAACTCGTCGAGGCAGAGAATCAATTGTTGCTTCTGCAAGGTCAGCAGTTCAAAAAGTTCTACCCATGATTTTGGCACGATGGCGGTCGTTAACCGGTCTTGGATGTCGCGGAAAACCTGTTCCAATTGGGTTTCTTTGGCCCCTTCGATAGCCTGGCTATACAAGCCATGACGCGGTTTCAGCCAGTGTGCCAGTAATCGCGTCTTGCCGACGCGCCGCCGGCCAAACACCACAAGCAATCCGCCGGCGGTTGCGGCGGCCTCCAGTTCCTTCAACTCGGCAGTGCGGTTGGTGAAGGTCAATTCCATGAGCAAAATGTCTCGGAAAACATGATGTCTGTCAAACATTATGTATGACAAGCATAATGTTCATTCTAACATGAAGACGGTTCAGAACATCAATAATTCGGTCAGACATCTTCCCTTGGCCGGAACGATTCAGTTGAACCATGAAATTGAGTAAGATTGCCGTGCTGGTTTATGAAATCATGGCGGCATGGATTCATCAAAAACTGGATCAGGACGGCGGCGTTGGACTTCTAAACAGCGGCAACGGTTGCTAACGCGTTTCCACCAAACGCAATTAACACTTAAGCAATTTGCCACCCGGCACGGAGTTGGTCTGTCCACCCTGAGCAAATGGTTGCGCTTGGAACGAGACGCCGTGCCCGCGAAGGTAAAGTTTCAAGAAGTACGGTTGCCCAAGCTGCGCAACGCGACGGTCAATACTCGCAGCGAAGCCGGTTCCAATCCTTGCGCCCGCCGCTCGACATAGACGGTCAGGATTTTCGGAGACAAATTTGAAAACCGGATCCGCCCCCGCAATCGCTGCGCCCGCAAAAACTCGCGCGCGTAACGACACCGATACTGCCGGGTGGCCAAGGCCAAGCCCGCCACTTCGTCCATGTGACGGTCATACTCCTTCACCAAGCGTTCGATATTGGAAGGCGGATCGGAAACCGCTTCACCAATCCGGTTGGTCTGGCGCAGGAACACAAGCAGTCGTCCCAGCGCCGCGCGACAGTTCTTGAGATCGGTCGGAGCCGGTCGTGGACAATGACAATGTGAAAGATGCCTGCATACGAACCGTTCCACTACCGACTCGTCAATCTGGTGCTGCACCAGATGCCGCATCGCCAACCAGCGGGAGAAATGCTCGGCGATCTGTCCGTAAGACTGAATGCACAGGAGCGCGCGGCCACGCGCGTGCAGATCGAGAACAAAACCTTGAAGAATTATGCCGAGATGACTGGCGGCCATCCGGCGGCGAACAAATGAGCTTCGAAATATATCAGCGATCATTTAAGTCTTGCGAACCCAGCGGTTCCCAAGACCTCGCCATTCTTCCTCTTACCTCGCTGATTTGAAAAAGAAAACCCCAAAAATCAAATCTTCTACGACCATCTCCGCATAACTGACAACTGCGGATAATTTTTTTTATGACAAGCTCGCCATAAGAAAAAGAACTGGTTGTTTGTGGGGCAACCCTAAGCTGGCGAACGGAGCGCGGTGATTTACACTTTGCTGGGCAGTTGCCGTAGGCACGGGATCAACCCCTTTGATTATCTGAAGGATTTGTTCACCCGCTTGCCAGCGGCCAGGATCACTGAGATCAAGCAGTTCACGCCAGCGGCGTGGACCAACGCCAATGAAAAAGAGCAAGCGGTCGCTCAGGCCGCTTGAACCAGCCGGCCACTGGTCGGTCCCGTTTTCAACTTCTGCACCAGGCCGGTTGCATACTCCCCGACCGGATACTCTTTTGAACGCTCACGGCGTGAGCGGACGAACCGCTTGGATGCGATAAAATCGCATCGGCGCATTGGTGTCGGTGAAACCGGCCGTCGTAGTGGAACCGGCGGAGGGCGAAACAATTCCCAAGCCGCTGTCCGCCCAAACTGCCAGAGTCAGGCTGGGCGTTTTCTGGATGTAATAGTAACGCGTCGGCACACTGTCCCAAGTGAGCAGCGCGCTGGTTCCGCCGGACGAAAAACTCTCGGCGGTGATTCGCAAAATGCTGTTGGGGTTATTCGGATCCGTGCCCGCAAGATAGTCCTGCCCGATGGTCATGCCTTTGCCGGTTGGGTCGGCATTGGCATTCACGTTGGTCGTGCCGAAGTTGAGCAGCAGCCAGGCGATGGGCAGGCCGTCGGGCGCGAGGGCGCCGGGCGAGATGGTGTCGGTCTGCACATAGGCGACAGCGTTGCTCAAGGAAATCCAGCCGCAGTTCGCGCTCCAGACGTAGCCGCTCAAAACGCCGGTGAGCAAGTTCACCT